>NZ_JBHJUV010000042.1:0-86414 GCF_042268025.1 Streptomyces sp. NPDC056161 | reverse complement strand
GGCGCCTCCTGAGCGAAGAGGCGCCCCACCCGGCCGATCGTCCACGCGGGTGCTCCGTCCGCTGGTCCGGCCGCGGCCGGATCAGACGTTCTGCCCGTCGCCGCCGCCCGACGACACCTTGATGCCCTGGGTGATCTCGTCGATGACCGTGACCTTCTGGCCGACGTCGACGCCGAAGCGGACCACCACCATCTGCTGGGCGTTGGCGGGCGAGGGGAAGGCGAGCGATTCGACGTAGCCGTCGGATCCCTTGCTGGTGACGGCCTTCCAGCGGACCAGGTAGCCCTGCTGCCCGGCCACGGTGACCGCCTTCGAGGCCAGCACCTCGTGCGAGGTGATGCTGCCGTACGTCTTGCCCCCGTACGACTCCTCGGCGTTGGCCTCGATGTCCGCCTTGGCGACCTCCTCCGCCGTGCTCCCCTTGGTGCCGAGGGCCACCGCGGGCGCCGAGTAGGCACCGCCGTCGGTGCACTTCTGCGAGGTGTCGCCGGGGCAGTTGTAGGAGTGGTCGGAGGTCAGTTGCGCGCCGGCGCTGAACGCCTGCCCGGTCCAGCCGTCCGGCACGGGCATGCTGATGCCGTTCAGCGGGTCCGACACCGTGCCGCCGCCCTTGACCTCGGGGGCCCCGGACTGGTCCGGCGCCGGCGACTGTTCGCCGAAGCCACCCGAACCGCCGCCCGAACCGCCGCCCGAACCGCCGAAGGGACCGCCCTGGCCGCCCTGCCCGCCGTTCTGCCCCTCGGAGCCGCCCTGCCCGCCCTGGAACCCGGGCCCCCGCTGGGAGCCGGCCTGGTCGCCGCCGCCGGAACCGCTGTCGGACAGCGCGTAGACACCGACCCCGATGCACGCGAGCACCGCCGCCGCCACGCCGACCGCGATCCCGGTGCGCAGTCCACGCCGGGGAGCGGCCGGCGGCTGGGCGGGATACGGCGGATACGGCCCGTAGGGCCCGCCGGGCTGCTGGGATCCGTAAGCCTCGCCCGGCTGCGGGGATCCGTCGGGCTCGCCGGGCTGCTGGGGCGGGTAGGGCCCGGCGGGCGGCGTCTGCGTCGGGGGACCCCATGCGGCCGAACCGGCGGGGCGGGTCTGGTCCGTCCATGCCTTGCCGTCCCACCAGCGCTCGGTGGGCGGACCCTCATTCGTCTGCCCGGGATCGGGGTACCACCCGGGAGGAGTCACCTGCGTCATGCCCCTACCGTATGAGGCATCTGTGAAAGGGGGATGAGAGGGGACCGGTCAGGTTCGGCACGAAGCCCGGGAACACATCACGAGCCGTCCGTGCCGGGGCGCCCGATCCGGGCGGGGCCCGGGACGGACACGTCGCCCGCCGACCCGCAGGGCGCGACCGCCGCGGACGGTGCCGCGGACAAGCGACAGCGCCTCGCGGCACGTGCGGCGGAGCGCTCAGCGCTCGATCACGAGCCGCCCGGGTCCACCGCCCGTCACCGGCGGTGGCAGCCTGAGGCCGTCCCTGCCCGGGGTCACCGAACCGAGGACGCTGGCATGCCGGGCGCCCGTGCTCGACGGGGCGGTGCCCGGGAGGCCGTGCGCGGTGAGGAATCCCAGCACGGCGAACGCGTACGCCTCCTTCGCGTCCGCCGGCAGCCCGAGGTCGTCGGAGCGGCGCAGCGCCACGCCCGGCAGCCGGTCCGCGAGCATCCTCATCAGCACCGGATTGCGGGTGCCCCCGCCGGACGCGAGCACCTCCGTCGCGCCGACCGCGCGGACCGCGTCCGCGACCGTACGGGCGGTCAGCACGGTGAGCGTCGCGATCACGTCCTCGGCCGGTGGCTTCCCCGTCCCGGCCAGCGCCGCGCGCAGATACCCGGGATGGAAGAGTTCCTTGCCGGTCGTCTTCGGTGCGGGCAGCCGGTAGTACGGTTCGGCCAGCAGCCTTTCCAGCAGCGCCTCGTGGACCTGTCCGCGTGCGGCGAGCCGTCCGTCGGCGTCGTGCTCCAGCCGGCCACCGCTGAATTCCCGGGCGGCGGCGTCGATCAGCGCACAGCCGGGACCGGTGTCGAAGGCCGTGCCGTCGGGGGCCGTGAGGTTGGCGATCCCGCCGAGGTTGAGCGCGACCGGCGTACCCGGCCGGCCCCGTAGCCACAGCAGATCCACCAGGCTCACCAGCGGCGCCCCCTGCCCGCCCGCGGCGATGTCCCGCGGCCGGAAGTCGGCCACCACGGGCAGGCCGGTCGCCTCCGCGATCCAGGCGGGCTGCCCGAGCTGCAAGGTCCCGTGCACCGTTCCGTCCCTCACCCAGTGATAGACGGTCTGCCCGTGCGAGGCGACCAACTCCGCCCGCCCGGCGCACAGGTCACGGTCGGCCCGCACGGCCGCCGCCGCGAACGCCTGCCCGATCCGGGTGTCGAGCCGGCACACGTCGGCCAGCGGCACCACGCCAGGAGGCAGCGCCGCCGCGAGCGCCGCGCGCAGCTGCGCGTCGTACGCCTCGCTGACCATCCCGAGCGGCCGCAGAACCAGCGCGTCCCCGACGAGCCGCAGCTCGGCCGCCGCCGCGTCGATGGCGTCGTACGACGTCCCGGACATCAGCCCGATCACCCGCATCGGGCCGGACACCCCGGACGGATCCCCGGTCACCCCGCCTCCCGTTCCGCGGCCCTGCCCACCCTCGGCGCGGCCGCCAGGGCGAGCACGCTCACCGCGCAGGTCGCGGCCGCGTAGTACGCGGGCACGTCCGCGTTCCCGGTGCGCTCGACCGCCTTGGTGATGACGAGGCCCGCGCAGCCGGAGAAGACGGCGTTGGACAGGGCGTACGCGAGGCCCAGACCGGTGTGGCGGACGGCGGTCGGGAACATCTCCGCCAGCATCGCCGGAGCCGGTCCCGCCATCAGCCCCACCACGGCACCCGCGCAGAACACCGCGGCGCCCTGCCGCGCACCTGAGGCGCCGGTGTCCTGGAGCAGGTGGAGCAGCGGCAGCGCGAGGACCACGACCAGCAGCGCGCCGGCCAGCATCACCGGCCGCCGTCCGATCCGGTCGCTGAGCAGTCCGGCCGGGAGGATGGTCACCGCGAACCCGAGGTTGGCGAGGACCGTGGCGATCAGCGCCTGCTGGAAGCTCGCGTCGAGGGTGCTCTGGAGATACGACGGCAGGACGACGAGGAAGGTGTAGCCGGCCGCCGACCAGCCCATGATCCGTCCCGCGCCCAGCGCGATCGCCCGCGCCACCTCCCGTCCGGACGGACGCACGGCCGCGGCCGCCGACTCCCGCTCCCGGCGGAAGGACGGCGTCTCGTCCAGCCGCAACCGCAGCCACAGCGCCAGCAGTCCCAGCGGCGCCGCCAGCAGGAACGGCAACCGCCAGCCCCACGCCTGCACCTGAGCCTCCGTCAGCACGGTGGCCGTGACCGCGGCGACGCCGGCGCCGCCCAGCAGCCCCAGCGCCACCGTGAAGGACTGCCACGCCCCGTACAGCCCGCGGCGTCCGGGCGGTGCGAACTCCGTCATCAACGCCACCGCGCCACCGAACTCCCCGCCCGCCGAAAGACCCTGGACCACCCTCAGGAACGTCAGCAGCCACGGCGCCGCGGCGCCGACCGACGCGTACGTCGGCAGCAGCCCGATCAGCGCCGTCGCGCCCGTCATCAGCGAGACGACCAGGACCAGCACCGGCCGTCGGCCGATCCGGTCGCCGAGCCGCCCGAACACGGCCGCGCCGACGGGCCGGAAGAAGAACGCCAGGGCGAAGGACGCGTACGTCTGCACCAGGGCCTCGGCCTCGCTGCCGCCCTCCGGCGTGAAGAACCGCGCGGCGATGACGGTGGCGAAATAGCCGTAGACACCGAACTCGTACCACTCGATGAAGTTGCCCACCGAGCCCGCGTACACGGCCCGCACACCCGGCCGGTCCCAGCCCGTCTCGCGCTCGCGGAAAGTCTGCTTCACTCCTGGGCTGTTGACCGCGCGGGCGCCGCGCAAACCTCGGTCGCGGCCCGGGACGTCGTCCCACCGCCTCCCGGTTCACCCGACCCGGCAACAGCTGCCCGGACCAGCCACCATGGGGCGCGCCCGACGGCTACGCTCGGGGTCCGTACGTCGTTCGGGCGACTTGGGGAGGTTACGGGATGACGGAGGTACGGCCCGGTGGGGCCGCCTCGGCTTCCCTGTGGGAGCGCGACGCGGAGATCGCCGCCGTCACGCAGGCGCTCGACGCCCTGTGCACCGACCGGTCCTCCGCGGGCGACCTGCTGGTGTTCCTCGGCGAGGCGGGGCTCGGCAAGACCGCTCTGCTGGCCGAGACCCGGCGCATCGCCGAGCGGCGCGGCTGCACGGTGTGGTCCACCCGCGGCGGCGAGACACTGCGATCCGTCCCGTTCAACGTGGTGCGGCAGTTGTTGCAGCCCGCGCTGGTGTCGCTGATGCCCGAGGAAGCCCGCGAATACCTCGGCGACTGGTACGACATCGCGGGCCCCGCCCTCGGTATAGCGGACCCGGGGGACGGACACGCCGACCCGCAGCACGTGTGCGACGGACTCGTCGCCGCGGTCAGCAGGCTCGCCGAGCGGGAGTGGCCGCTGGTGCTGCTGGTCGACGACGCCCACTGGGCCGATCAGGAGACCCTGCGCTGGCTGGCCGCCTTCGCGCAGCGCCTGCCCGACCTCTCCGTGCTGGTCGTGGTGGCCCGCAGGCCCGGCGAGGTGAGCGGCGAGAGCGCCCGCCATCTCGACGCGGTCGCCGCCGCGGCGGGCTGTCCCATGAACAGCCTCAGCGCCCTCACCCCGCAGGCCACGGCCGGGTTGACCCGCGCCACCCTCGGCCCGCACGCGGACGCCCCGTTCTGCCGCGAGGTCTGGGCGGTCACCGGCGGCAACCCCTACGAGACGGTCGAACTCCTCGCCAAGGTCCAGGACAGCGAACTCGACCCGGTCGAGGCGCACGCCGGCGAACTGCGCCCGCTCAACCGCGCCGCCCGCGGCGGCGGACTCGTCGCCCGGCTGGAGTCCCTCGGCATCGACGCCACCCGGTTCGCCTGGGCCGCCGCCGTCCTCGGCACCGGCATCACCGTGGACCTCGTCGCCCAGCTCGCCACCATGAGCGTCGAGAGGGCCGAGCGCTGCGCCGATCTGCTGCGCAACGCCCGCATCCTCACCCAGCCGGACCAGGCACAGGCCCGCCCGGACGCCGGGGACCTGGAGTTCGTCCATCCGCTGATCGCCTCCGCCGTGTACAACTCCATCCCGGAGGCGCTGTGCACCGCCATGCACGGCATCGCCGCCCAGGTCGTCACGGACTCCGGGCGCGGTGTCGCCGCGGCCTCCCGGCACCTCCTCCAGGTGCATCCGGACGACGACGAGGAACTCGTCGAGCAGCTGCGCGAGGCCGCCCGCGAACATCTCGCCGTCGGCGCGCCCGACGCGGCCCGCCGCTGTCTGGAGCGTGCCCTGCTGGAGCCGCCGCTGCCCGAGGTCCACGCGCGCGTGCTCTACGAACTGGGCTGCGCCACCCTGCTGACGGCGCCCGCCACCACCATCGACCATCTCCAGAGCGCCCTCGGCATGCCCGGACTCGACGGCGCCACCCGGGTCGACGCCGTCTTCCGGCTGTCCCAGGCGCTGATGCACAACGACCAGTTGGAAGAGGCCGTGCGCACCGTCGAGGCGGAGGCGGCACGGCTCCCACCCGGACCCGCACGACTGCGGCTGCAAGCCGTGCACTTCATGTGGGAGGGCATCCACGGCGAGACCGTCTCGGCGGGCCGCTCCCAGCGCCTCGCCGACCTCGCGCGGACCTGCACCGGCCGCGACAACTCCGAACGGGCCCTGCTGATCCTGCGCGGATTCGACGCGATGACGCACGGCGAGGGCGCCGAGGAGGTCGTCGAGCTGTGCGACCGCGCCCTGGTCAACGGGCGGCTCGCGCCGGGCCTCGGCTGGACGGACACCGAGTGGGGCATGGAACTGCTGATGATGCTGGGCAGTTCGTACGCCTACGCCGACCGTCTCGACCGTGCCGAGAGCCTGTTCGCCGAGGCACTGCGCGCCTACACGACCGCGCGCTGGAGCGGCGGCCACCTCTCCCTGGCGAACGCCTTCCTCGGTCTCGCCTACCGCAGGCAGGGCCGGCTGAAGGACGCGGAGACCATCCTGCGCGACTCGCTGCGGCTGGCCGAGCGGGTCGGTCGCAGGCTGCCCCTGTACTGGTCGGCGACGTGCGGACTCGTCGACACCCTGTTGGCGCGCGGCCGGGTCGAGGAGGCGTGGGCGGTCGTCGAGCAGTACGGTTTCGCACCGCCGTATCCGTCGACCATCGTGCTGCCCGACCCCCGCTCCGTCCGCGGGCGGCTGCTGCTCGCCGTGGGCCGCACCGAGGAGGGCGTCAACGAACTGGAGGCCGCCGAGAAGACCGCCGCGTCCCGCGGCGGCCACAATCCGGTGCTCGCGCCCTGGGCCGTCGACCTGGCCAGGGCGCTCGCCGCGACGGATCCGGTGCGGGCCGCCCAACTGGCCGGTGACGCCCGCAGGCAGGCCGAGCGGTTCGGCACCGACACGGCGATCGGCGAGGCCCTGCGCTGTGCGGCGGCCCTGGAGACCGGGCAGCGCGCGGTGCGCCTCGCCGCCCAGGCCGTGGCGTACCTGGAGGCGTCGCCCTGCCAGTACGAGCACGCGGCGGCCCGCGTCGAGTACGGCATCGCGGCCCGGTCGGCCGCCGAACTCGACCGGGCTCTGACGTTGGCCCGTTCCTGCGGCGCGGACGGACTGGTGACACGAGCCGAGGAAGCCCTGCGGACGGCGAGCGGGCCGAACTGACCGGACCGGCCGCTGCCGCCCGGTCGGCTCGCACCATGACCACGCGGCTCGGCGACCGCCACGACCCGATCGCGCACCTCGGCCCCGTACACACTCCCGGCACGCGCCCGCCAGGGGCACGGGGAACTGCGCGCCCGCCTCCGACGGCGCCGCAGTGATGCGACGGCCTGTGCTGCCTGTTCTCAGCTGGGGGCGGGCTGTTGTCTCCGGTGGCGCCAACGCCCCTGTCAGGGGCGCGGGGAACTGCGCGCCCGTCCCCGACGGCGTCGCAGCCACCCGCCCCGCCCCGCCGCCCCGCCGCTTCCCCACCTCCCCGCGCAGCGCACGTCACTCGCCACCGACAGTCCCCGCCACCCCCGTCCCCTCCTCCGCAAGCACCCTCTGCGCGACAGCGAACGCCGAGTTGGCCGCCGGCACACCGCAGTACACCGCCGTCTGCAACAGCACCGCGCCGATCTCCTCGGGCGTGAGCCCATTGCGCCGGGCCGCCCGCACATGCATCGCCAGCTCGTCGTAGTGGCCGTGCGCGACCAGCGCGGTCAGCGTGATCATGCTGCGCTCGCGGCGCGAGAGCGTCGGATCGGTCCAGATCTCGCCCCAGGCGTAGCGGGAGATGAAGTCCTGGAAGCGGGCCGTGAACGGGGTCTGCCGGGCCTGCGCCCGGTCGACGTGCGCGTCGCCCAGCACCTCCCGGCGCACCGCCATGCCCGGCAGGGCGCCGCCTCCCCCCGCACCCAGGTGCGCGCGCAGCGCCGTCAGCACGGCCCGCGGGCACTGGGCGGGCGCCAGATGCGAGGCCCCGGGGATCTCGACGAGCGCGGCGCCGGGCACCGCGTCCGCGATCTCACGGAGATGGGCGGGCGGGGTGGCGGGGTCCTCCCGGCCCGCGACCAGCAGCGTCCGTACGGGAATCTCGGCGAGCCGGTCACGCAGGTCGAACGCGGCCAGCGCGTCGCAGCAGGCGGCATAGGCACCGGGGTCGGCCTCCCGGTGGTCCCGGACGAGCCGCGGCACGGTGAATCCGGGTGTGAACCAGCGCGAGTCGGCGGTCTCCACCAGCCACTGAAGCCCCTCCCGGCGCACCCGCGCGGCCCGCTCCCGCCAGGGGCCGGCGCCGTTGAAGTGGGCGGAGGAACAGATCACGGCCAGCGACGCCAGCCGCTCGGGGTGGTGCACGGCGAGGTGCAGCCCCACCGCGCCGCCGAGCGACACACCCGCGTAGGCGAACCGTTCGACGCCGAGGGAGTCGGCGAGCGCGAGCACCAGAGCGGCCAGGTCGCCCACGGTGGCCCCCGGCCCGATCAGGTCGGCCGCCGAACCGCCGTGTCCCGGCAGGTCCCAGCGGACCACCCGGTGGGTGATCGACAACTCGGGGGCGACCTCGTCCCACAGGGCGTACGAGGTGCCGAGCGAGGGGCCGAGCAGCAGCGGCGGTGCCGAGGCGGGGCCTTCGGCACGGTGATTGAGGAGGTTCCCGGTCAACGTCGCTCCAGGGCACGGTCGGTGAGGGCTCCGGCGGAGCCGGTGTAACGGGCGGGATCGGTGAGGTCGTCGAGGTCGACGCCCCGCAGGTCGGGTTCCTCGGCGAGGAGCGCGCACAGGTCACGCCTCTCGGCGTGGGCGCGGCGGGCGAGATCGGTCAGCAGTTCCTTGGCACGGGCGCGGCCGAGCACCGGCGCCAGCTCGGCCGACAGCCGCTCCGAGACGATCAGCCCCCCGGTCAGGTCCAGGTTGCGGCGCATCGCGTCCGGGTGCACCCGCAGCCCTTCCGTCAGCTCCGCCGCGTCGCGGGCCGCGCCGCCCACCAGCCGGAGCAGGTCGCGCAGCGGCTCCCACTCGGCGTGCCAGGCACCGGCGGGCCGCTCGTCCTCGGCGACGAGTGACCCGTACAGCGTCGCGGCGAGTTGCGGGGCGCGCCGGGCCGCCGCGGCGAGCAGCGTGGACCGCACCGGGTTCGCCTTGTGCGGCATGGCCGACGACCCGCCGCCGCTGCCCTCGCCGACCTCGCCGATCTCGGTACGGGAGAGGGTGAGCACGTCCGCGGCGAGTTTGCCGAGCGCACCCGCGGTGAAGGCCAGGCAGCCGGCCAGGTCGGCCACCGGGGTACGCAGGGTGTGCCAGGGCAGCGGCGGCTCGGCGAGCCCGAGTTCCCGGGCGTACGCGGCCGGCAGGGCGAGCGCGTCGGGCGCGCCGTACGCGCCGAAGGCGGCCAGGGTCCCGGCCGCGCCGCCGAGTTGCGCGGGCAGCGAGGCGCGGACCAGGGCGCAGCGGTCCCGGGCGTCGAGCACCAGCGAGCGCCAGCCCGCCGCTTTCAGCCCGAACGTGGTCGGCACGGCGTGCTGGGTCAGCGTGCGCCCCGGCATCGGTGTGTCGCGGTACTCGGCGGCCAGCCCGGCCAGCGCCCGCTCCGTCCGAGCGAGGTCGGCCAGCACCGGATCCAGGGTGCGTACGGCGACCAGCATCGTCGCCGTGTCCATGATGTCCTGGCTGGTGGCGCCCCGGTGGACGTACGGCCCGTACTCCGCGCCGACCGCCGCGGTCAGGTCGGCGACCAGCGGGATCACCGGGTTCCCGCCGCCCCGGGCACGACCGGCCGGCGAGCGGACGTCGAAGCGGGCCCTCCCGGCCGCCTCGGTCACCGCCCGCGCGGCCCCGGCCGGGACGAGCCCCAGCGCGGCCTGGGCCCGGGTCAGCGCGGCCTCCGCGTCGAGCAGCGCCCGCAGATACGCGGTGTCGCTCGTCGCCGCCGCGGCGGGGGAGCCGGTCCACCCGGGGGCGAGCAGGCCGAGGTCGCCGTCGGCCGGCGGCGACGTGCGCCCGGAGGGTTCGGATGTCACCGGTACTCCAGGAAGACCGTCTCGCCCTCGCCCTGGAGGCGGATGTCGAACCGGTACGTGCCGCGGCCCTCGGCGGCGGCGATCAGGGTGCCGCGCCGTGCCGGGTCGATCCGGGCGAGCAACGGGTCCGCGGCGAGCGCGGCGTCGTCTTCGGGCAGATAGATCCGGGTGAACAGGTGCACCAGCAGCCCGCGTGCGAAGACGCACACGCTCAGGTAGGGGGCGTTCCGCCCACGGGCGCCGGGCCGCAGCGTGCGGGCGTACCAGTGCCCGCCCGCGTCGGTCTGGATCCGCCCCCACCCGGTGAACTCCACGCCGTTGCGGCCCAGGTGGCCGCCGGTCGACGCGTCGCGCCGGATCGAACCGTCGACCTGCGGCACCCGGCCGTCGGGGTCCGCGCCCCACAGCTCCACGAGCGCGTCCGGCAGCGGGTCGCCCGCGCCGTCGTACACGTGCCCCTGGAGGGTGATCGTGTCCGGGTGGCCCAGCGGCGCGATGTCGTTGCCCCCGGCGAAGGGCAGCGCGTAGCCGTAGAACGGGCCGACCGTGTGCGAGGGGGTGGGCAGCACGCTCTCGGGGCGGTCCGTGTCGATCTTGGTCATGGGGTCAGCGTCCTTCTTCGATCCAGGTGGCGTGCGGGCCGTCGAGCACGATGTCCCAGTGGTAGCCCAGGGAGAACTCCGGTACCGACAGACTGTGGTCGTACGTCGCGATCAGCCGTTGCCGGGCCGCGTCGTCGGTCACGGACTGCAGGATCGGGTCGTAGGGGAACAGCGGGTCGTTCGGGAAGTACATCTGCGTCACCAGCCGCTGGGTGAACGCCGTGCCGAACATCGAGAAGTGGATGTGCGCGGGGCGCCACGCGTTGACGTGGTTGCGCCAGGGGTACGGCCCCGGCTGGACGGTGGTGAACCGGTAGTGGCCCCCGGTGTCGGTGAGGGCGCGGCCGACGCCGGTGAAGTTGGGGTCGAGCGGGGCGTCGTGCTGCTCGCGCTGGTGGGCGTAGCGGCCCGCCGAGTTGGCCTGCCATATCTCGATGAGCTGACCGCGCACCGGACGGCCGTCACGGTCGAGGACGCGGCCGGAGACGGTGATGCGCTCCCCGATCGGCTCGCCGGCGTGCTGCCGGGTGAGGTCGTTGTCGGTCTCGGTGATGTCGCGTTCCCCGAAGGCGGGGGAGCACAGCTCCACCAGTTCCGGGTCCTGCCGTACGTCGACGGGGACGAGTGGCTGCGCGGGGTGGCGCAGCGTGGAGGAGCGGTAGGGGGCGTAGTCGCGGCGCGGGTGGTGCTCCACGGGAGCGCCCTCGGCGATCCCCTTCTGGTACGCGGCGTGCTTCGCCGCGATCTCCTGATCGATGTCCTGCTGAGTGAGAGTCATTGGTCGCTTCCTGGCAATCCGGACGGTCTCGTCGAACTGGGGGCGGTGCCGCGTCCCTCGGGGGCGCGGGGAACTGCGTACCGGCCACCGACGGCCCGCAGCTGTCATCCGGCACGAGCGGCGCGGCGCTACCGTTCGAGCACGAGGGCGAGACCCTGGCCCACACCGATGCAGAGGGTGGCCACGCCGGTGCCGGAGCCGCGCCGGGCGAGCTGGTGGGCGACGGTCCCGGCGAGCCGGGCACCGGAGGCGCCGAGCGGATGGCCGAGCGCGATGGCTCCGCCCCGCGGGTTGAGGATCGCCGGGTCGAACTCGGGCCATTCGGCGAGACAGCCGAGGACCTGGGCGGCGAACGCCTCGTTCAGCTCAAGCACCGACAGGTCGGCGAATCCGCGGCCGGCCCTGGCGAGCGCGCGGTGCACGGCCTCGACCGGGGCGAGCCCGAAATACTGCGGGTCGAGCGCGGAGACGCCGGTCGCCGAGACGCGGGCCAGCGGCTCGCGGCCGGTGGCCTTCAGGCCCACCTCGTCGGTCAGCAGCAGGGCCGCGGCGCCGTCGTTCAACGGTGAGGCGTTGCCCGCGGTCACCGTCCCCGCCTCGGTCCGGAAGGACGGCTTGAGCTTGGCCATCGCGGTGCCGGAAGCGTCCGGACGTACGCATTCGTCGGCGGCGACGACGACCGGGTCGCCCTTGCGCCGCGGGACGGTCACGGGCGCGAGTTCGGCGTCGAACAGGCCCGCCTCCTGGGCCGCTGCCGCCTTGCGGTGGCTGCCCAGCGCGAACTCGTCCTGCTGTGTGCGGCTGATGCCGTGCCTGTCCGCGATGAGTTCGGCGGACTCGCCGAGCGGGACGGTCCACTCGGGGTTCATCCGCGGGTTGACCATGCGCCAGCCCAGGGTGGTCGAGTACAGCTCCGTGTGCGCCGCCGGGAACGGCCGGTCGCTCTTGGGCAGGACGTAGGGGGCACGGGTCATGGACTCGACCCCGCCCGCCAGCGCGATGTGCGCGTCGCCGCAGGCGATGGCGCGGGCCGCCTGGATCACGGCCTCCAGGCCGGAGGCGCACAGCCGGTTGACGGTCACGCCCGGCACGGAGGTCGGCAGCCCGGCCAGCAGCGCGGCCATGCGGCCGACGTTGCGGTTCTCCTCGCCGGCCCCGTTGGCGTTGCCGAAGTAGACGTCCTCGATCAGGGCGGGGTCCAGCCGCGGGGACCGGGCCAGGAGTTCACGCACCGCGTGGGCGGCCAGGTCGTCCGGGCGCACCTGGGCGAGAGAGCCGTTGTAGCGGCCGAACGGGGTGCGTACGGCATCGACGACATACACGTCCGTCATGGCCGGGCCTCCTCGGGGATGTGCACCTCGGCACCGGTCCTGGCGGTGATCTCGGCGGCGGCGACGCCGGGCGCGGTCTCGACGAGCACCAGGCCGCCGGCGGTGACGTCGAGGACGCCGAGGTCGGTGATGATCCGGTTCACGCACGCCTTGCCGGTCAGCGGCAGGGTGCACTCCGGCAGGATCTTCGGGGCGCCGTCCTTAGTGGTGTGGGTCATCACCGCGATGACCCTGCGGGCCCCGTGCACCAGGTCCATCGCCCCGCCGATGCCGGTGATCAGCTTGCCCGGCACCGACCAGTTCGCCAGATCACCCCGCTGCGAGACCTGCATGGCGCCCAGCACCGCCACGTCGATGTGTCCACCGCGGATCATGGAGAACGACAGCGCCGAGTCGAAGAAGGACGCGCCGGGCAGCACCGTCACGGTCTCCTTGCCTGCGTTGATCAGATCCGGGTCGACCTCGTCCTCGGCCGGATAGGGGCCGGTGCCCAGGATGCCGTTCTCCGACTCCAGCACCACCTCCACCCCCGGCGGCAGATGGTTCGGGATCAGCGTCGGCAGGCCGATCCCGAGATTGACGTACTGCCCGTCCGTGAGTTCCCGGGCCGCCCTGGCAGCCATCTCCTCGCGATCCCACGCCATCAGGACCTCACCGTCCGCTGCTCGATCTGCTTGTCCGCCGCCTGAGCGGGCGTCAGCGCCACCACCCGCTGCACGAAGACGCCGGGCAGGTGCACCGCGTCCGGGTCGATCCCGCCCGGCTCCACCAGTTCCTCCACCTCGGCCACCGTCACCCGGCCCGCCATCGCCGCCAGCGGGTTGAAGTTGCGGCTCGACTTGTTGAACACCAGGTTCCCGTGCCGGTCGCCGCGCGCCGCCCGCACCAGCGCGAAGTCCGTGCGGATACCCCGCTCCAGCACGTACTCCGCGCCGTCGAAGTCCCGCACCTCCTTGGCCGGCGAGGCCACCGCGACACCGCCGGAGCCGTCGTAGCGCCATGGCAGCCCGCCCTCGGCGACCTGCGTGCCCACCCCGGCCGGCGTGTAGAACGCGGGAATCCCGGAGCCGCCCGCCCGCAGCCGCTCCGCCAGCGTGCCCTGCGGTATCAGCTCGACCTCCAGCTCCCCGGCCAGGTACTGCCGCGCGAACTCCTTGTTCGCACCGATGTAGGAACCGGTCACCCGGGCGATCCGTCCGGCCGCCAGCAGCACCGCGAGCCCGGACTCCATCGCCCCGCAGTTGTTCGACACCACCGCCAGACCGGACACGCCGCGCTCGTGCAGCGCCTCGATCAGCACGTTCGGCACACCGCTCAGTCCGAAGCCGCCCACCGCCAGTGACGCGCCGTCCGGCACGTCCGCCACCGCCTCCAGGGCGGTGGCGACCACTTTGTCCATCCGTGAAGCCTCATCTCTTCCGAACGCCCCGGCGGCGGAGAACCGCAAATTAATCAGGGCACTGACTATTTAGTGAGGTGCTCATCACGCTGCCACCGAGCAGCTTGACCGTCAAGACCTCGGATGATGTGAATCGCCTCGGCAGACACCTGGCTGGATGCCAGGTATCGTTCAGTGCACCGACTAATTCGACCAGGGGAGCGCACATGGCCGCGGTGGACCTCGGCAGCCACCCCGGGCACCTGGCCCGGCGGCTCCAGCAGGCGCACTACCTGCTGTGGAACACGATGGTCTCGGAGGAGATCACCTCGCCGCAGTTCGCGGTCCTGAACGCGCTCGTCGCCGAGCCCGGCCTGGACCAGCGCACCGTGGGGGAGCGGGTGGGCCTCGACCGGTCCACCGTCGCCGAGGTGATCAGCCGGCTCGGCCGCCGGGGCCTGCTGGACAAGGTGCGCGACCCGCAGGACGGCCGGCGGTTCCTGCTCCGGCTCACGGACGACGGCCTGCGCACCCACCGCAAGCTGACCGTGCGCACCGCCCGGATGAACCAGGTCTTCCTGGCCCCGCTCTCCACGGCGGAACAGGACCTGTTCTTCGACCTGATCGGCCGCGTCGCGGACGCGGCCGAGGGACTGCGGAACCCCGCGGAACCCCTCGTCGGCCGGCCCTGAGCTCAACCGGCGGCCGGTGCGTACACCACCCATACCTGCCCCTCGGCGAAGTTCAGCGGCGCCCCCTCCGCCGTGGTGAACTCGGTGCCGCCGCTTGCGGCCCGCCGCGTCCAGAAGCCGCCGTACGTCCGGCCGTCGCGCAGCACCTCCGCCGTCCCCGAGCCCACCGTCTCCGTGTAGGGCGTGTTGCTCCCGAGCACGTCGCGGTAGGCGGACGCGCGCACCTTCACGTACTGCACGACGACCGTGGCGGGAGCCACCCACTCCCCGTCGGCCGTCCGGGTGGGCGTGCCGTCCATGGCGACCAGCCAGCGCTTCCGGTCCGGGGACCAGGTGAAGGTGAACCGGGCCGACGGGTAGCGCACGGTGCGGGCGGACTCGGCCCGGCCGCCAAAGGGCGCGGTGCCGTAGTGGAAACCGGTGGTCAGGGCCGCCGCGCCGGGGGGTGCGGACAGCAGCAGGCGCGGGCGTACATAGAGGTTGTGCGGCGCCGTCCGGCCGGCGCCGCGGTAGTACGCCCCGGACGCGTCGTCGGGCGCCGCCGGCCGCAGCGGCGCCCGGCCGATCAGCGGCAGCAGCTTGCGCTGCGCCCCGGAGAAGGCGAGCACCGGCCGGTCGAACTGGCGCAGCAGCTCCAGATCGGACTCGCGGGCACTGCGCACCGGCCCCACCACCTCGGGCAGCGCGGACGCGTACACCGCCAGCAGCCGGCTCAGCCCGCCCTCGACCGGTTCCGCGTACACCACGTCCGCCGCGTCCAGGCCGGCCTGCGGGCGGGCCGCGCCCACGTTGTCGATCTTCACCGCCAGCACCGGGCCGGTCGCGGAGCGGGCCGCGTCGGGCGGGGAGACGGGTCCGGCGTCGGGCGTGGCGCTCGGCGGCGGAGGCGGGCGGTGCTCCGTGCCGCGGCCGTCGTCCACCGGGCGGTGCCCTGTCGTACAGCCCGCCAGGAGGGCCGCCGTGATGGTGGCGGCCAGTACGCCCGCCGTTGTCGCGCGCCCACCGCGCGCCCGCTGCCCCATGCCCACCGTCGCCATCCCGTCCAAGCCGTCGATAGTCCGTTCATCGGTTCATCGACGGCCCTACCCGACGGCTGCCGGTTCCGCGCGCCGACTGGGCCGTTCGGCCCAGCCACCGGCCGTACGGTTCAGCCCTGGGAGTCAGTCCCGCGGCCCGAGGATCTCCGCGAGGTCGTAGCCGACCGGCTCCTCCAACTGGGCGTAGGTGCAGCTCTCGGGAGTGCGGTCCGGCCGCCAGCGGCGGAAGCGGGCCGTGTGCCGGAAGCGGGCCCCGTGCTCCATGTGGTCGTACGCCACCTCCGCCACCCGCTCCGGCCGCAACGGCACCCAGGACAGGTCCTTCTTGCCCGACCAGCGGCTCGGCGCCCCGGGTAGCCGGGCCGACTCGTGCGCGGACTCCTCGGACCACGCCGCCCACGGATGCCCGGAGACGTCCGCGAGCCGCAGCGGCTCCAACTCCTCGACCAGTTCCGCGCGCCGCTTCATCGGGAACGCGGCGGACACCCCGACGTGCTGGAGCGTGCCGCGGTCGTCGTAGAGCCCCAGCAGCAGGGAGCCGACCACCGGGCCGCTCTTGTGGAAGCGGTAGCCGGCCACCACCACGTCCGCCGTGCGCTCGTGCTTGATCTTGAACATCGCCCGCTCGTCCTGCCGGTAGCGTCCGGCCGGGGGCTTGGCGACGACACCGTCCAGACCCGCTCCCTCGTACTGCTCGAACCACCGCCGCGCCACGTCGATGTCCGTCGTCGCCGGTGCCACGTGCACCGGTGCGCTCGCGCCGGACAACGCCCGCACGAGCAGCGCCCGCCGGTCCGTCAGCGCCACGTCCAGCAGCGATTCGTCGGCCAGCGCCAGCAGATCGAAGGCGACGAACGAGGCGGGCGTCCGCTCGGCCAGCGTGCGCACCCGGGAGTCGGCCGGGTGGATCCGCTCGGTCAGCGCGTCGAAGTCCAGCCGCCCGTTCAGGGCGATCACGATCTCCCCGTCCAGCACGCACCGCTCGGGCACCCGCTCCTTGAGCGCCCCGACCAGCTCGGGAAAGTACCTGGTCAGCGGCTTTCCGGTGCGGCTGCCGAGTTCGACCTCGGGGCCGTCGCGGAACACGATGGCGCGAAAGCCGTCCCACTTCGCCTCGTAGTGCATGTCCGGCGGGATCTTCGCCACCGACTTGGCGAGCATCGGCTTCACGGGCGGCATGACCGGCAGGTCCATGCTCCGACTCTATGGGCCGTTTTCGGTGTCCGCCCATCGTCTGTGGCGTCCACTGTGTCCATGCGGGAGGGGGTGCGGAGGCTGTCTCGCACGGAGGCCGTGAGAGCGGTGTGAGACGGCGTCGGATGCGGGTACGACGCGGCCCCGGCTGGTTGAGGTTTCCGGTCCTCCGCCAGTCGGGGCCGACGTGTCTGATGCCGGACGATATCGAACAACAGTTCCAGAAGACTTGGCATATGCGACTTCCGGTGCGGAGACCCGCCCCGCCAACGGTTTGCGGTCCGCCGACGGAGCGGGAGATTACACCGCGGGCCCGCCGCCTCCGGGTACGTGCGACGTCGAGAAGGGCTCAGACCCTCCGTGCGTTCCGGAGCACGAGGTCGCGGTAGGGGAGATCCACTGTGGGCAAGTCGGCGACCCGGAGTTCCTTCTCCGTCTGCTCGACGGCCGCCGTCGCGGCGTCGGCATCCACGCTGATGACCTCCGTCTCGACGAAGACACCGACGCCGGCGACCTCGTCGATGGTGACCGTGACGCCCGGGTGAGGCAGTGCATCCCCTCTCCGAGCGCGCGGGAGTCGGTGGCGGGGACGTTCGAGAACAGCACCATCTGCTTGGCGTCCCGCAAGGGGTTGGGGAGCGCGCGCCGCAGGTACCGGTTGTAGTAGGCGCGGTCACGGCGCAGGACGTCCGTCACCCGCACGGGCATCAGGACGGTCCGCTCGTCCTGTGCTGCCTCGGTGGAGTGGACGGCGACGGCGGCCAGCAGCCCGTCGAGGGTCATGTAGGCGTATGTCTCGCGTCCTTCCCGGGTGACCCAACTCTGCCAGACCTGGCCGCACTCCCCGCCGTCCTGCTCGGCGAGAGACAGGAACGCGTTCAGGGCGATGTCGGTGCACTCGTCGAAGATGTCCCCGTCCACGGTGTAGTGGTCCAGGTAGCGCTCGCTGAGGGCGAGCAGCGTGGATTTCTGGGAAGCCGGTAACCAGTCGGTGTCTGTCAGGGCGTAGTGGACCCGTTTGTGGCCGTGCTTCGCGTCGATCCAGTCTCCTGCCAGGGGGCCCTCCAGGTGCGGTGTGAAGCCGAGGACACCCGATCGCCAGACGTGGTCGCGCAGGGTGATGTAGTGCCGCTGGACTTCCCGGAAGATGCCGACGGGTGCGGTGACGACCACGGCCGTGTGCTCGTCGAGCTGGTCGGCCGGGACGATCCGGGAGTTGTGCCGGCAGACGATGTGGTCGGCCGCGGAGTGGTACGGGTGGGTGCCCTCGTGCAGGTACTGCGGGACGAACATTCGCAGGAACTTGATCCAGGACCGTGAGGTGTAGGTCTGAAGCGAACGGTCGTGCAGCGAGGATGCCTTGACGGCGTATACGTCGCGGTAGGCGAACATGCCGTGAGGCCGTAACACGGTGGGCAGGGTACGGATCATCGCGTGCAGGCCGTTGTAGCCGCCGCCGTAGGAGTAGACCTCGTGCAGCAGGGCGGACGCGCTGATGACGTCGACAGGTTCGCTGAGCAGGGTCCCGATGTCCTGGGCGAAGCCCGTGACCAGCCGGCAGTTGCCGCCCGCGCGGTTGAACTCGTCCATGGCCTGGACGAGCGAGCCCGACGCCACGCCTGGTACCTCGACCAGCGTGAGGTGGGCGCCACTGCTGTGGTGTCCATCTGAGGCGAGCTGTGAAGCCAGGTAGGCGACGGCCGATCCGCCGCCGGGCCCGACCTCGACCAGATGCGGGTTGTCGTCGCGTACCCGCTTGAGTGCCTGGAGCGCGAGGAACGCTTTCTCCTCGCCGTGCGCGTTGGCCGCGATGTCGATGTAGCCGGCTGAGGTCTTCAGCATGGTCGAGAACGTGGAACCAGACATGTGCACTCCTCGTTGAGCGCGCTCGGTCTAAGCAACTGCCCCGTCGGGGTTTGCCGTCCCCGGGCGAGGTTCTACGGGTGGCGTTGAAGCGGTGCGGTCTGCTGGGGCACCTTCGGGCACCGGCCACCGGGGTAGGTGTACATCGTCGGGCTGGCGCCGGTCGGGCGCAGCGGGGACACCTCGTCGGCCGGGCCCGTGATGGGCTGGTCGCAGCGGCGGCAAATTCTCACGGGGTGCCTCTTTGATGGGCAGGTTTCGACGGGCGTGGGGAACTCTGGCCGGTGCAGGTGGGGCAGGCGTAGACCTCGTTGTCGAGGACGTGGGCGCCGCTCCGGCCGCGCGCAAGGCCGGTGGACTGGGCGCCGGTGATGTCGAGGAGGCTCTTGCCGCACCAGCAGCAGGCCCATCCCGAGTAGTGGGCGTAGGTGAGCGAGGCGGCGGGCAGCGCGAGGACTTCGAGCACCTCGGGTGGGATCTCTACGGCGGTTCTGCTCATTGAGGGACTCCCAGAGGACGGTGCGTGCTTCGTGCACCGATGGTGTCGCTCTGGCCTGCTGCGCGGCACTGTGTGCAGGGCGCGTGTGGCGTTACCGGGTTCACACACTGAGTGAGCCGGGGGGCACATCATGGAGCCGAACACACTGCTTGACGCGCTGCTCGACGAGGCAGGGATGTCCCGATTGGGACTCGCCGCCCGCGTCAACAGCGCGGCAGCAGCACGAGGGACACAGATGCGCTACGACCACAGCTCCGTCATCCGTTGGCTCAAGGGCCAGCGACCCCGGGGCCGCACCCCAGAACTGATCGCCGATGTCTCTCCGGTCGCCTCGGCCGAGCCATCAGTCTCGACGACATCGGCATGGGCGCCCGGTCGGCAACGCCCCCGGCCGGAACACCCCTCGGCGGGTTCATCGGCCGTGCAACCGCCCTGTGGCGCGGCGACCATCAGCAGCGCGACGACGTACAGCGGGCGCCCGTCATCACCGGCTGGCGAGTACCGGCAGGCGGTCGCGTTCGCCGAGGCCGGGCTGCGCACCGCAGGACACGCCATCAGCCCGGCTCTTGCCTGCGACCTGCACGCCATGCAGGCGAAGGCGTACGCCCGCATGGGCGACCAGGTGGCCGCCCACCGGGCCATGCAGCAGGCGGAGACCTCGTCCGGGCAGATCCGCCCGGACGAGGAGCCCGACGAGACCGGGTACGTCCAGCCCGGCCTGCTGGAGACCGCAATGGCGGACGCCCTGATGCGGCTCGGCGATACCGGGCCCGCGCAGCAGTACGCCGCCGAGGCCGTCGCCGTCCAGACCCATGCCCGCGGTCGGGTGCACCGGCTCGCCACCCTCGCCGACTGCGAACTGCGGGCAGGGGAAGTCGACCGTGCCGCCGGCACCGGGGTACAGATGCTCGACACGCAGAGGGGATGGAATCGCACCGGCTCTACGACCGGCTTGCCGGTGTACGCCGCAACCTCGCCACCACCCGCAGCGGGTCTACGTGCGAGGTTGTCGCCCGGATCGACGAGACCCTTCGCATCCCGCTGTAGCCGTCCATGATCGGATAGGGCGGGTCCCGGAGGAGAGGCAGCAGCGTGTCAGTGTGGCAGAACCTGGGCGAGCGCACCGTGTACGAGAACCGGTGGGTCAAGGTGAACATGGCCGACGTGGAACTTCCGGACGGCCGACACCTCGACCACACCGTGATCCGGCTGCGGCCCGTGGCAGTGGCCACGGTTGTGAACGAGGCGGACGAGGCGCTACTGCTGTGGCGGCACCGGTTCATCACCGAAGCG
Organism: Streptomyces sp. NPDC056161; assembly: GCF_042268025.1. NCBI lineage: Bacteria > Bacillati > Actinomycetota > Actinomycetes > Kitasatosporales > Streptomycetaceae > Streptomyces > Streptomyces sp. NPDC056161. The sequence continues at coordinate 66,144 of NZ_JBHJUV010000042.1, read as the reverse complement.
TGGGGATGGGAACTACCGTCGGGCGGGACCGGTGAGGGTGAGGATCCGGCCGTTGCGGCGGCACGAGAGTTCGAGGAGGAGACCGGATGGCGGCCCGGCCCCATGCGCCTGCTGCTTGCCATCGACCCGATGCCTGGTATCTCGACGTCGCACCATCGGGTGTACTGGTCGGATCACGCGGAACAGATGCGCGCCGTCCCGGAAGATGACTTCGAGTCCACGCGCCGGGAGTGGGTGCCCCTCGCGAAGGTACCCGAGCTGATCGCCCGCGGTGAGGTGAAGTCGGCTAACGCGGTGGCCGCGTTGCTGATGCTGCATCATCTGCGCCTCAGATGATCCAGGGCATGACGAAACGGCCCTTACTGCCCGAACTTCCGTTCTGGTGGTCGTCGTCGCCTGCTGCGCCGGCGTGACCGTCGTACCCATGAGGGCCTGCAACAGGAGGCCGGCCCCCTTGTTGACGATCTCCAGATCGATCGATCCTGAGACCTCCCGCCGGGTGACCACGCGCCGGGACGACAGGGCGAGCAGCCGTCCCGCTGCGATCCCCGCGGACTGCGCGGTGGTCTTCTTCAGGACCAGGGATTCCTTCGTGAACTCCACGAAGCGCGTCGGCGCCACGTAGGTGCCGTGTGTCGTCTCGGCGCTGATCCCCAGCTGGGCGTCGAGCCCGGACCCGATCGCCACAGATCAGCCCTCCGTCGTTTTCTGCGGCGCCTTGGCCGCGGTCTTCTTCGTCGTGCCGGGCTCCTCGATCGGCTCCCAGTTCGCGGGCTGGCAGACGTAGCCCTCGAACCGGTCGTCGGGGACCTCGATGATCTCGTCGGGCTCGACCGTGCGACCGCCCAGCTCGGGGACGGTCGCCTGCTCGGGCCCCACAAAGCGCACACGCGCCATGGCGGTACTCCTCAGGGTGAGATTGGAGTTTGAGGAACATCGGCGTCAGATCGTGCGCCTTTACGTTCCGTGATCACTTTGCCGAAAACGACAACAAGCGTGCAGGCATGGACAAGGACTCGCTGCAGCAAGGCCCGGCATCCTCCAAGCAGCACGCCAAAACGCATACCGGAGGACGAGTCCGGCAACCATGAGTCGAGAGGGGAACAGCATGCGAGGCAAAATCGCGGCGGCTGTAGCCGCAGTTGGTCTGGCGGCTTCGGTGGGCCTGGTGGGAAGCAGTGTCGCCAGCGCGACGGACACTGGCACACAGGCCCTGAGCTGCACCAAGTCGAAGGGGCAGACGTGGGGTAAGGGGACGTGCACGGGTACGGGTCTGTGGGACGTGACCGTCTGGTGTTCCCTGGGCGCAAGCGCCACGAGCAACATGATGTCCGGGACCGGATCCGTCTACGTGTACTGCCCGTGGGGCAATGCCCAGGACGTCACCATCAGCAAGTACAGCTGACAGATACGCGCGGCTGACGTAGTAGAGGGCCAGCCGGAATACGTCGGGCTGGCCCCACCCATACCCGAACGCGGGATACCGGACGAACGCCCCGTGGAAACTCCAGCCGACACCGGCGCCCCAGGCGTCACGCTGTTGGGCACTTCCAATCGGAAACCGCCCCTCTGGGCTTACCTCGGAAATACCAAAAGGCTTTGATCCGAGTGGTTCGCCGATCCGAGCCAGGTCATATGGTGGCATTCCCGCCAGGAGCGCAATCTGACGCCGAATTTCCTCACCCCCGGATTGGTTCAGATGCGGGCCTGGCAGGTCACCGTGAACGCCAGCCCGGCGATGGCGCCCTCGCTCTGGGCCTGGGGGAGGTCGCCCGCGGTCAGCTCGGCCCACAGGACCGTGCCGTCGGGGCCTCGGGTGCCGTATCGGTGGCGCGCAGGGCCGTCTCGACGGCCGCCGCGCTCTCGAAGACCTTCGCGCGGCGAAGGGCCATGTCCTTGTCGCCCGACCGGGATTCCGCGTAGCAGGCGATCGAGAACGTCTCGTCGCGGGTGCGGACGCCGGCCGCGTTCCAGGACTGCTCCAGCGTGACGGCCGCGCTGTCGCCGGGGCTGCCAGCCCACGTGGATGCGGTGCTTGGCGGTGAGGTTCACGGCCTCTGGCCCGTCGGCGATCCGGATCCCCTCAAGGGCGGGCGCGGCCCGCAGGATCGTCAGCAGCGCGTCTACGGCCGCGGGCACGCGGGAGGTGGGTATCACGCCACCCCCGGTGGGACCTTGTACGGCTCCAGAAGCTGTGCAGGACCCGGTTGGGCACCGCGTATCCGAAGCCGGTGCCACGGCTGCCCCCTTTCCTATGTGCTGCTGGCTGCGTAAGTGCCTTGCGCTCACCCGAAGCGGTGAACAGTCGCTGCTCGGCCGGGGAACTTCCGGCGACCCGGAAATGCCTATAAGGCTATGTTCTGCATAATTTCGACTCCGGGCAGAAAGAAGACCTGTGATCCGTAAATCCGCAGCGTCCGTGTCCATCGCCGTAGCTCTGCTTGCGGCCGCACCGGCCTCCGCATGGGCCGACGACCCGACTCCTCAGATGTCCCTCATCCAGGGGACGCTCAATAAGCCGTGCCTCGGGATCGGGAAGCTGGGCCTCCAGTCGGTCCTTTCGCTGATCAACGTTGGCGTCCAGGACGTCCCCGTCCTCACGTCACAACAACAGCAGCAGTGCACCGAGAACAGCACCATCAGCGACCGCGACGACCAACTCAGCCACCTTCTTGACGAAGTCCCCGTCATCTCCGGCAATGGATCAGACAACAGTTGACCGCTTCACCTGCCTGGCTCGGCCCCGTCCCGATCGGCGGCCGAGCCACGCAAGCGCCGTCAGGACTCCGTCTACACAGCCGCGCTGCGGCGGGCCGAGGGCTTGCGGCGTGAGGGAGCCGACGTCTCCGCGTCGGGGGCCGTGGCTTCCTCGACCTGGGGGACGTCGTCCTTGGGCTTCTCGGCCAGGCCGCCGGCCAGCAGGTGGGCGGCTTCGTCGTCGGGCTGGTTGACCAGCTGCCCGCGCGGTGGACACTCCTGGCCGTCCCGGGTCCCGGACAGCGTCACCTTCATACGCACGCGCACCGGTGCGCCTTCCACGAGTGAGTTGTCTTCATCCTGAATGTGCAGGTCACGAGAGATGGCGTGGGCGGGTGATGCCGCGCTCGTGCTGGTCGTTGGCGGTTGCCTGGCGTGAAGGTCGTCGGCCAGCGGGCGGACGAGTCGGGGCCCACGGGGCTTCTTGTAGCCGGTGATGACCGCTGGGTCGCCGGCTTCGTCGTCCAGGCCGACGAAAGCGGGGCCGGCGATCGCCGGCATGGCAAACGGAGCAGCAGCGCAGGCGGGGATATGGGCTCTCTGTCAGCCTTTGTGCGGGGCCAGGGTGGCCCGGATCCGGCGTGCGAGAGCAACAGGAGGAGATGTCCCATGGGCATGAATTCAGAAGAGATGGCCCGGATGGAAAAGCTTGAGCAGCAGGTCGCCGAGCTGATGAAGAAGCAGCAGAATCCGCAGTCTCAGCCGCAGACGAACGGGCAGAATCAGGCGCCTGCGCAAAAGCAGCCTTCCTTTCTGGAGGCAACGGGGACGTCGGGCAGCGCTCTCGGCCAGGCGCAAGCCACGCTCAAGGCAACCCTCACCGATCAGGACGGCATGCCGATCGTTGGCCAGAGGATCATGTTCCGCGTCAACGGCCGGGACATCGGAAGCAAGCCGACCGATTCCAATGGTGAGGCGGTGCTCGACTCCGGATCGCACCTTGGGGACCCCGTGATCTGGGCGCAGGCGATCCTCACCGGCTACGAGGCCATCTACAGGGGGAGCCCGAACTACCTGCCGGCAGAGGCCAAGGGCAAGATCCAGCCCGCCGTCAGCACCCCCGGGTGAGGCACCAGGTCCCCAAATGAGTTGTGTTCCCCGGCCGGGGTAGCGGTTGTAGGCATACCCCCTCACCCCCGGCCGGTGGCCGCCTGGATACGGCCTCGGTGGGCGATCACAGCCGGAACGTGAAGGTTCCGTTCGGCAACTTGTGCAGCCAGCCCCGGTCGGCCAGCTTCGACCTGGATGGACGGCTGCCACAGGTACTGGCCCTGCAGATCCTTCAGCTTCCTGGCGGCGCCGAGGGTGGCGTCCCGCATCAGCCAGCCGCACGAGGTGCTGTTCCGGTACGGCGCGATGACGCTCTAGAACAGGTCGATCAGGTCGTCAGCGGTGAACGCGCCGGCCGCGCCGGTGCCGCCGGTCTTGCCGGTCGACGCCGAGGTGATCTCGCCGGTCGGCTGCGTCGGGTTCTCAACGGCGGACATGGTGGGCATCAGCGCGCCCCGCGTCGTCGCCCAGGATCATCGCCTCGTCGAGGATGTTGCAGTCCCAGGCCAGAGTGAGAGCGAGCTGCGCCAGGCCCGGGGAGATCTCACCGACCCGGAGCCGTTCGATCTTGGCCGCGGTCGCCTCGACGTTGGTCGCCATGATCACCCTCCGGCCAGTCACACAGGGACAGTTCCACCACACCGGAGGTACTCGTGATGATCAAGCCTGGTCAGCGTTGACAACGCTCGTGATCAATGCATTTAGCGCCCTGCGGCCCGCCCCTGTGGAGCGGGAGACAACGTCCGATCACGTACGGGGTCGTAGGACGCCGTTTGGGAAGCCGTGGATGTCTGCCGGCGAACCTGACCTGAAGTGCCCTGAGTTGGGTCCATCCGAGCCATACGAGTCCGCTCCGACGGCGGACTGGCCACGGCGGGAGCGCCCGTCGCTTGCCTCGCGCGCAATGTGCTGCCCAGGCTCACGCTGAACTCTTCCAGCGCATCCCCGCCGCCATGTGCTGCAGCCCCCCGTTCAATCTGCTCCTTGAGTGTCTGGGCAATCGCCGTCTGGGCCACCAGGGGCAGACTTCGCGGGCCGGTGGGTGTCGTCATCGTGTGACCTCCAGTGGATTGGTTCTCCCAGCGGTTTCCGTGAGTCAAGACGGAACCGGGCAGCGGACGGTTCACTCCGGTCGAGGTCCGCGGCACGCACCGCCCAGTGGCGTGTAGGTGCCGGGCAGCCGCTGAGGCGTCGATCTGGCGACAACGGCACGATCCTCCGCCGCGTGATCCCGTCCGCCGACGAGGCGAGCCAGGCGTTCGTCACGGGCATCCGCGGCGACCGGCTGTGCGCCTCGCTCATGGAATCCCTCATGGGTATGCGCCCGGCAGAGGTCGCCGGACAGTGATGGGAACAGGACATCGACCTGGTCGAAGGCACGGTCTCTGTCCTGAACACCCGGACCATGGCCCGCAACAACATCGTCGTGGAGAAGGACGCCAAGACCACCGGCGGCGAACGGGAACTGCCGCTGCCGCGCCTGGTGTGGGACGCCCTGAGGAGCTTCAAGGCGCGGCAGGCCCGGGAACGGCTCGCGGCCGGCGAGGCGTACGCCCTGTCGGGCTACGTCCTGGTGGACGAGGTCGGTGTGCCGCTGAGCACACGGAAGCTGCGGGAGCACGCGTACCGGTTGATGGAGTCGCTGGAGTTGCGGTGGGTCCGGCTGTACGACGCGCGGCATGCGGTCCTGAAGTACCTCGCGGTGAACGGCGTCCCGGACGTCGTGCTCGCGGCCTGGGCGGGGCATACGAATGCGGCCTTCACGAAGGCCAAGTATGCGGCTCCGGATGCCGAGGATCTTCGTCCGGCTGCCGCCGCTCCCGACCGGCGGCATGGTCTCCCGTCGCCGTCGCCGTCGCCGTCGCCGTCGCCGTCGGCCACGTCGCCATCGCTGTGCGGAGATGTGAGAAACGATCAAGGAATGGTAGGTGAGAAGGCCATCTGACCTGCGGTGGGTCATTTTCCCGCAGATCCATGCTCCGATTCCGCGCACGGTCGCCCATTCCCGCACCCGCCCGGTGCGTTCCGGTGTGCGAGGTGTACGCGCAGCGCCTACCGTGGCCGCATGGGTGACGCGGTGGAACTGGAGGCGGGCGGCCGGACCGTACGGCTGTCCAGTCCGGACAAGGTCTTCTTCCCGGAACGCGGTTTCACCAAGCTGGACCTCGCCCAGTACTACCTCGCGGTGGCCCCCGGCATCCTGCGCGCCCTGCGCGACCGCCCCACCACCCTGGAGCGCTATCCCGACGGCGTGACGGGCGAGTCCTTCTTCCAGAAGCGGGCGCCCAAGAACATGCCCGGCTGGATCCCGACCGCCCACATCACCTTCCCCAGCGGTCGCAGCGCCGACGAGATGTGCCCCACCGAAGAGGCCGCCGTCCTGTGGGCCGCGCAGTTCGGCACCCTGACCTTCCATCCCTGGCCGGTGCGCCGCGACGACGTCGACCGCCCCGACGAACTGCGCCTCGACCTCGACCCGCAGCCCGGCACCGACTTCGCCGACGCCGTGCGCGCCGCCCACGAACTGCGCGCGGTCCTCGACGAGTTCGGCGGGCTGCGTGGCTGGCCCAAGACCTCGGGCGGTCGCGGCCTGCACGTCTTCGTGCCGATCGAGCCGCGCTGGACCTTCACCCAGGTGCGGCGCGCGGCCATCGCCGTGGGCCGGGAACTGGAACGCCGGATGCCGGACCAGGTCACGATCAAGTGGTGGAAGGAGGAACGCGGCGAGCGCATCTTCGTCGACTACAACCAGACCGCGCGCGACCGCACCATCGCCTCCGCCTACTCCGTGCGCCCCCGCCCGCACGCCCCGGTCTCGGCCCCGCTGCGCTGGGACGAGGTGGACCGGGTCCAGCCCCGGGACTTCGACCTCGCGACCATGCCCGTACGCTTCGCCGCACTCGGCGACGTGCACGCGGACATGGACGAACACGCCTACTCCCTGGACGCCCTGCTCGATCTGGCGCGGCGGGACGAGCAGGACCACGGTCTGGGCGATCTGCCCTACCCGCCCGAGTACCCGAAGATGCCGGGGGAGCCCAAACGGGTGCAGCCGAGCCGGGCGCGCGGGGCGAAGGCGGCCGGTGGCCGGCAGGAGCCGGCCGCGGACAAGGAGAAGCCGGCCGGGTCCTGACGGCCGGCCGGCTCCTCGTCCGCGCGGTTCCTCGTGTCGCGCCGCTCCTACGGGCCCGGCGCGCCTCCTCGTCCCTCGCGGCCTCCTACAGGTCCTTGATCCGGACGTCCCGGTAGGAGACCACGTCCGACGTGCTGTGCACCTGCAGTCCGATGTAGCCGGAGGCGAACCGCCGCCCGTCGGTGCCCGGATCGTCCGAGCGGGGCGGGGTGAAGGTCTGGCCGCCGATGTTGTCGAACTCGTTGATCAGCACGCCGTTGCGGTAGACGGAGTAGTGCTGGTCGACCACGCGGATCTCGTAGTCGTTCCAGGTGCCCTTCTGCGTCACACCGGCACCGGCGAGACCGACCCGGTCGAACCCGTAGATCGAACCGGTCTTGTACATGTCGCCGTCGGGCCGGTCGAACACCTGCACCTCGTGCCCGTACTTGATGGCGACCCACTCCGGCCGCGACTCCTCCGGGTTGTCGTGGACCTGCGGGAACCGGACGAACACCCCGGAGTTGGCGTTGCCCGTGCCCGGAGCGTCGTCACGCCACTGGAGCCGCAGCGAGAAGTCGCCGTACTTGCGCTCGGGGAACCACAGCATCCCCAGGCCGTCCTTGCTGGTACCGCTGGTGATCGACCCGTCGCCGTTCAGCGCGAACGAGCCACCGCCCACCTGCTCCCACTTGGCGAAGGAGCCGGCGGTGCCGTCGAGGATCGTGCGGTAGCCGGTGGTCTGGCCCGGCTTGCCGATGCCCGACTGCCGGGCGGCCTTCTGGATGGTGTTGTACTCCCGCTGGTCGATCACCCCTTCCTTGCGGAGCCCGTCCAGGACCGTCTTCACGTGCTTGAGGAACAGCGCCTGGGAGGTCCACTCCTTCTCGTCCTCGATCAGTTCGTTGATGCGGCACCGGTTGTTGGTGACCCGGTTCGGCACCCCGGTGTCGACCGTCCCGACGATCACCGTCAGCCGCTCGTCGTACTCCGGGCAGCCGGGCGCGGGCACGCCCCCGCCCGCGACCACCGTGAAGCTCACGGAGCGCGGCTCGGCGGTGTTGCCCGCCTTGTCGGTCGCCCGGTACGCCACGGTGTGCGCCCCGGCCCGGTCCACCACCACGGGGGCGGTGTACGCCAGGTAGGGCCCGCCGTCCAGCGAGTACTCGACGGCCGCGACGCCCGAGCCGCCCTCGTCCGCGGCGGTCACGGTCACCTTGGCGTTGCCCACGTAGGCGCCGTCCGAGTTGCGTGTGCCGTCGACGCTCACTCCGGTGACCGGCGGGGTGGTGTCCTGCGGTGGCGCCGAGACCACCGTGAACTGCACGCTCTTGTCCGCGGCCACGTTGCCCGCCTTGTCCGTGGCCCGGTAGCGGACGGTGTGGTCGCCGCTCTGGTGCACCATCGCGGGCCCGGTGTACGGCTGCCAGGCACCCGAGTCGACCGCGTACTCGATGGTGTTGACCCCCGACCCGGTGTCCGAGGCGGTGACCGTCACCGTGGCCATGTCGATGTACGCGCCTGCGGCGTCGCGCTCACCGCTGACCGTCGCCGAGGTCTCGGGCGGTGTCGTGTCGTCCGAGGGCGGGGCGACGACGGTGAACTCGACGTTCTTCTCCGCGGCCACGTTGCCCGCCTTGTCGGTCGCCCGGTAGCGCACCGTGTGCGGGCCCACCTGGTCGATCACGACGGGCGCGGTGTACGGCTGCCAGGCGTCCGAGTCGTCGACCGCGTACTCCACACGGTCCACGCCGGATCCCGCGTCGGTCGCCTCGATCGCCACGCTCGCGGAGCCGACGTACTCGCCCTGCGCGTTCCTGGTGCCGTCGACCGTGGCCTTGGTCTCGGGCGGTGTGCTGTCCGAGCCGCCGCCCTCGGTCACCACCAGGACGCCCTGCATCTGGGTGTGGCCGGGGATGGTGCAGTGGTAGAAGTAGCGGCCCGGCGTCAGGTTCACCTCGACGGAGTGCCGGCCGCCCTGGTCGTCGAAGGGGTTGGCGAGGATGTTGACCTGGACGTCGCTGTTGTACTCGGGGTCGGAGTTCACGAAGGTCAGCGTGTGCGGCATGCCGGTGGTGTTGCCGGTGGCCGCGCTGTTCTCGAACACGATCGTGGCCTGCCCCGCGACCGCCGTCGTGGGCGCCGACCCGTACTTGGTGATGTCGTCGCCCGCGGTCCAGGTGAGGACCTGCTCGGCCGCCGCCGGCCCGTCACCGCGTCCGGCGGCCGGCACCGCCTGCACCCCGAGCAGCATGAGGACGGCGGCCAGCAGGGCCGTGAGGAGTCTTCGTCGTCGTCGTATCACTTCGCCCCCCTGGCGAGTTGGTCGGCGGACGGCGTCGGACCGCCGCCGGTGTACGTCACCCGCCACAGCGCCGACTTGGAGTCCGAGGTGAAGAAGCCGCGCCCGTAGTCGAGGACGTAGAGCGAGCCGTCCGGACCGAACTTCCAGTCCATGAGGTTCTTGATGCCGTCGTTGCCGATCGGCACGATCTTCTTCAGGGACTCCGAGTGCACCGGCAGCCCGCCGTCACCCTGGGTCTTCGGGTCCATGACCACGGCGTTGCGCGGCTGGTCGGCGTCGTAGAAGTCGCCGATGAACCACTTGCCGTCCCAGTACGCGGGCCACTTCACGGCGCTGGTGCTGCTCGCCTCGTAGCGGTAGACGGGACCGTTCATCGCGGCCTGCCCGCCGCCCTTGAGCCACGGCAGCCGGTAGGTGGCCTCCTCCTTCTTGTACGAGGGGATCCCGTTCGCGTCACGCGGGTAGTCCGGGCCACCGCCCTGCGGCGAGTACCAGACGTTGTTGCCGGTGACCGGCGGAAGGTTGACGAGTCCGTCGTTGTTCGGCGACTCGTTCTTCGGGTGGTCGCAGTCGTACCAGCCCAGCGGCTTCGACGGATCGGGCAGGTTGCGGTCCCGGTAGGGCTGCTTGTTGCCCATGCAGTACGGCCAGCCCCGGTTGCTCGCCTTGGTGATGACGGCGAACGTGTCGTACTTCGCCGGGCCCCAGGTGGTCGACGGCTCGCCCGCGTCCGGGCCGACCCAGCCCGCGTACAGGATGTCCGTCGACTTGTCGACGGAGATGCGCGCGGGGTTGCGCACACCCATCACATAGATCTCACCGCGCGTCTTGCCGCCGCCCTCGTCGGTCTCCTTGCCGGTGAAGAGGTTGCCGTCCGGCAGGGTGTACGTGCCGTCGGCCTCCGGGTGGATGCGCAGGATCTTGCCGTTCAGGTTGTTGGTGTTGCCGGCGGTGCGGCGCGCGTCGGCGAACGACACCCCCTTGTAGTTCGGCTGCGGGTTGTTGCCCGAGTACCCGTCGCTGAACTGGCTGGAGTTGTTGTCGCCGGTGGCGATGTACAGGTTGCCCTTGGAGTCCCAGGCCATCCCGCCGCCCGCGTGGCAGCAGCTGTGCACCTGCACCGGCCACTTGAGCAGCACCTTCTCACTGCTCAGGTCCAGCTTGTCCGTGGCGAGGTCGAGGGTGAAGCGGGAGACCCGCCGCTCGGCCATCTGGGTGTCGCGGTTGAGCTGCGAGTGGGGTGTGTAGTGCAGGTACACCCAGCCGTTCTGCTCGAAGCGCGGGTCCAGCTCGATCCCGAGCAGCCCCTCCTCGACCTTGACCAGCTCGTCGCCGCCGCCCTTGTTGCCGAAGACCGTCAACTCGCCCGCCAGGGTGACCTGCTTGGTCTTCGGGTCGTAGACGTGGATCTGGCCCTTGCCCTTGCCCACGTCCGGGTTGTTCCAGTCGGTGATCACGGGCTGCGAGGAGTCCGCGCCGCCGCGGCCGATGTACAGCACCCGCCCGTCGGGCGCGGCGACCATGCCGTGCGGCTCGCCGATCTGGTCGTTCTGACCGGGCTTGTTGGGCTGGGTGAGGCGCTCGGCGTGGTAGTTGGCGTTGATGGTGGCCTTGCAGTCGGCCTGGGCCAGCCGCGTGGTCCACAGCAGGGCGCCGCGCAGATGGGCCCGGAAGTCGGTCTCGTCGTACGACGAGACCGTGCCGCCCATGCCGGTGTAGAAGGACCGGCCGCCGTCGTAGTCCCGGCACCAGCTGACCGGGTGGTCGGCGCCGTTGGCGCCGGTCCCGGGCTGGTACGTCGACTCGCGCACCCGGGCGACCGTGTGCACCTCGCCCGAGGGGTTCTTCACCCAGTTGAACCACTGGTCGGGCCGCTTCCATTCGAGCGGCAGGCTCTGGGTGGCCGGATTCAGCCGGTCGCCCACCTCGACCGTGGCCCGCTGGGCCGCCGTCGGACTGGACGAGGCCGGCCGGGCGCCGATCAGTCCGGTGAACCAGTCCGAGTACGGTTCGGCGCGGGCCGCGTCATGGATGCCGACGAAGCCGCCGCCCGCCTCCATGTACGTTTCCAGGCCCGCTTCCTGGTCCGGGTCGAGGACGTCGCCGCCGCCGGTCAGGAAGACGACGGAGTTGAAGCGGCCGAGCTTGGTCGCGTTGGTGAACACGGCCGCGTCGTCCGTGGCCTCGACGGTGAAGCGCTCCTTCGCGGGGCCGGACAGACCGATCTTCTCGATCGCCTCGATCCCTGCGTTCACCACCGGTGACTCGTCCCCGGCGGCCGCGGAGCCGTAGAACAGCAGCACTCTTACGTTGGCGCCGCCCGGCGGCGACTTGATCGACATCGTTGTCAGGGATGGGTCAGGGGCAGGCCGCGCGCTCGCGGCCGGGCCCGAGAGGAGTCCGGCCGCGACGATCCCCGCGGTCACGGTGGCCGCCCAGGCCCGTCTCCTCCTGCTTCTGGCGCTCAATCCTCGTAAGTGCATGGGCACCTCCTCGGTCACGGCAACAGCGCCAAGAAAGCTAGGCGGCTTTTCACGACTCGCCAATACCTATGACCGCAATCAAACGAACTTTGTCCTTAGAGTGGATAAACGGCCGCCGGGCCGGTACCGTCGCACAGGTTCATCACAGGTGCACCTCCGCAAAGTCCTTACCAGGGTGGGGAGTTCCGCATGGACAGACGCGCGTTCAACCGCAGGGTGCTGCTGGGCGGCGCGGCGGTCGCGACATCGTTGTCCCTGGCACCCGAGGCCGTCAGCGCGGTCACACCGCCGCGCACGGCACCGGCCGGTGGCGAGGTCAGACACATCAAGATCTACGCCGAGAAGCTGGCCGACGGGCAGTTGGGCTACGGCTTCGAGAAGGGGAAGGCGTCGATCCCCGGCCCGCTCATCGAGCTGAACGAGGGCGACACGCTGCACATCGAGTTCGAGAACACCCTGGACGTGGCCGCGAGCCTGCACGTCCACGGCCTCGACTACGAGATCTCCAGCGACGGCACCAAGATGAACAAGAGCGATGTCGAACCCGGCGGCACCCGCACCTACACCTGGCGCACCCACGCGCCCGGCCGCCGCTCGGACGGCACCTGGCGGGCGGGCAGCGCCGGCTACTGGCACTACCACGACCACGTCGTCGGCACCGAGCACGGCACCGGCGGCATCCGCAAGGGCCTGTACGGTCCGGTCGTCGTCCGGCGCAAGGGCGACATCCTGCCCGACCGGACGCACACCATCGTCTTCAACGACATGACCATCAACAACCGTCCGCCGCACACCGGGCCGGACTTCGAGGCGACGGTGGGCGACCGCGTCGAGTTCGTGATGATCACCCACGGCGAGTACTACCACACGTTCCACATGCACGGTCATCGCTGGGCCGACAACCGCACCGGGCTGCTCACCGGCCCCGACGACCCCAGCCAGGTGATCGACAACAAGATCGTGGGCCCCGCGGACTCCTTCGGCTTCCAGGTGCTGGCGGGGGAGGGGGTCGGCGCGGGCGCCTGGATGTACCACTGCCACGTCCAGAGCCATTCGGACATGGGGATGGTGGGCCTGTTCCTGGTGAAGAAGCCGGACGGGACGATCCCCGGGTACGAGCCGCACGCGGCGCAGCCGCAGGGAACAGGTGCCGCGCACAAGCACTGAGCGGTTGGCCGGGGGTGCGCCGGGGTGCCGGTCGACCGGACGGTGCGTGCCGGCCGGTCGCTCCCCAAGTTCTCGGCCTCGTTCGAACAGCGGGACCCGGTTTCCCCGTGCCGCTTTCGGGTCACCGGCGGACCTGAGCCGCCTTCGGTGGGGGAGCACGGCGGGATGACGCGCGTACTGACCCGGACCGATCTGGAAGCCGTGCTGGACCCCGCGGCCTGCATCGATGCTCTGCGGAACGGGTTTCGGACAGCCCCTGGCGCGGCCGTCGCGGGGCGTCGGGTGCGTGCCGACCTGCCGTTCCCGGGGACGGTCACCGCCCTGCTGCCCGGAGTGCTGCCCGGCATCGAGGCGTACACCGTGAAGGTCAACGCCAAGTTCCCGGCGGGGCGGCCCGCCCTGCGCGGGGTGATCTGCCTGCACTCCGGTGCCGACGGCGAGCTGCCGGCACTGCTGGACTCCGCCACGGTGACCGCGTGGCGCACCGGGCTGGCCGCCGCCCTGGGCACCCAGGTGCTGGCCGGGGCCGCGGCCGACGGCGTCCTCGGGGTGATCGGGGCCGGAGCCCAGGCCGAACTGGTGGTGCGCGGCCTGCGCACGCTGGGCCACGGCGGTGAACTCGTCGTCCACGACACGGACCCCGCGCGGGCCGCCGCGTTCGCCGACCGGCACCGCGGCCGGGCCCTCACCTCCGCGCAGCAGGTCGCCGGCGCCGCCGACGTGGTGCTGCTGGCGACCTGGTCCCGCGCCCCGCTCCTCGCGCTCGCCGACACCCGGCCCGGTCAGCACCTCACCAGTCTGGGCGCGGACGAGCCCGGCAAGCGGGAACTCGCCGACGATCTGCTCGACGCCGCGCTGCTCGTCGTCGACGACCGTGAACTGGCCGCGGAATCGGGAGTGCTGGCGACCGCCGGGCTCCCGGAGACGGCGGTGGACGCCACCCTCGGCGAGATCCTGGACGGCACCCACCCCGGCCGCACCACGCCCGGCCGGCGCTCCGTCTACGCCCCCGTCGGACTGCCCTGGCAGGACCTGGCCCTGGCCTGGATCGCCCACCGTGAGGCGCGGCGGCGGGGCATCGGCCGCCGGATCGACCTGCTGGCCTGAGTGGCGACCGAGCCAGGCGGCGGGGGTCCGCGGGCCGGAACGCTCGCACTCCCGTGTGCGGCCCGGAGCTATCCTGAGCCGGAGCCGCCGAGGGGAGTCTGGCCGTGTCCGAGACAGCGCCGCGTCCCACGCTGGAGGCCGTCGCCGCGCTGGCAGGGGTGTCACGGGCGACCGTGTCCCGGGTGGTCAACGGCGGGGACGGGGTACGGGAGCCCCTGGTGCAGCGGGTCCGGCGGGCGGTCGAGGAACTCGGGTACGTCCCCAACCGCGCGGCGCGCAGCCTGGTGACCCGGCGGCACGACGCCGTCGCCGTGGTCATCGCGGAACCGGAGGCCAGGGTCTTCGCCGACCCCTTCTTCAGCATGCAACTACGCGGGATCAGCAAGGAGCTGACCGCGCACGACATTCAACTCGTGTTGTTGCTGACGGAAGGCCGGGACGACCATCCGCGGGTGGCCCGCTATCTCACCGGCGGACACGTCGACGGCGCGCTCGTCTTCTCGCTCCACATCGACGACCCGCTGCCCGGCCTGATCAGGGGCGCGGGAGTGCCCACGGTCTTCGGCGGGCGCCCCGACTGGAACGACGAGCCGGAGCGTTCGGTGTACGTCGACTGCGACAACCGGGGCGGGGCGCGCGCCGCCGTACGCCATCTCGTCGGGCTCGGCCGGACCCGGATCGCGCACATCACCGGTGCCCTGGACCAGACCTCCGCGGTGGACCGGCTGGACGGCTTCCGGGACGTCATGGGGGACTGCGATCCGCGGCTGGTCGTGGAGAGCGACTTCACCCCGGGCGGCGGGGAGCGCGCCATGCGGAAACTCCTCGACCGCCGCCCGGACGTCGACGCCGTGTTCGCCGCCAACGACCTCACCGCCTCCGGTGCCCTGCGTGTGCTGCGTGAGAGCGGCCGGCGGGTGCCGGAGGACGTCGCCGTGATCGGCTTCGACGACGTGCTGCCGGTCACCGAGCAGACCGAGCCGCCCCTGACGACGGTCCGCCAGGACATCGAGGAGATGGGCCGGCTGATGGCCCACCTGCTGCTGACGGGCCTCGACCGCAGCCACCGGGGCGCGACCGGGCCGGACTTCCCGCGGAGCGTGATCCTGCCCACGACGCTGGTACGGCGCGCGTCCGCCTAGGATCCGCGGTCAAATGATCTTGGATGGCGATACGGCTGAATGCCGGAAGTCGCGGGGCGACATGCCATAGGCGGCACGGAACGTGCGGCTGAAGTGCGCCGGGTCGGGAAAGCCCCAGCGGGACGCGATGGCCTGGATGGAGCGGGAGAGCTGGGCGGAGTCGGCGAGATCGCGGCGGCAGCGCTCCAGCCGGCGCTGCCGGATCCACCCGGCGACACCGGTGTCCTCGTCGCTGAAGACCCGGTACAGCTGACGGATCGAGATGCCGTGGGCGACCGCGACGGTCTCGGGGCTGAGGCTCGGGTCGGTGAGGTGGCGCTGGATGAAGTCCCGGATGCGTACCTGTAGGGCCCGGTCCCCGGACCAGGGGCTCGCCGGCGCATCGGCCTCCAGGTGGCGGGCGAGGACGGAGGCGAAGAGGTCCATGGTGACCGAGGCCAGGGTCGAGCCAGCCGCCGGAGTGTGCTCGGGGGCGTGTTCGGTGAGATCGGTCAGCCAGCGGGCGAACACCCCGCCCATCCCGTGGCGTGCGCTGATCGGGACCGCGAGCAACTGCTGCACCGTCTTCTCCGGCAGCGGAAGCAGCTCGCGGGGGAACTGCACGGTCATGTGCGACCAGCTGCCCGTACAGTGCTGGACATCGCCGTGGTAGGGCTGGCTGCTGTGCATCAGCACCAGGTCGCCGCGCCGCAGCGGCACGTCGTGCCGGGCCATGGAGAGGATCCCCGCCCCGTTGGCGAAGTAGTTGATCAGGTACGTCTCCGGGTCGGACTGCCGGATCGTCTGCACCGTCCGCGCGACCCCCAGATGCGGGTACGCCATCGCGGCCGTCTGCAACTCCCCCAGGTCGACGACACGCATCCGGGCCCGGAAGTCATCCTTGTCCCTGCTGTGTAATCGGTTGGGCACGTGGGTCCGTGCGGTCGTGTCCGCCCACAGTTCGAACCGCTCCGGCGCCGGGACGATCTCCGTACTGAACTCGTTCACCTGCACGTCTGCCCCCAACTCTGTCCGGTTGTCGTGATGTTGCACGCGTTCGCCGGCCGCCGCCGGCCGATGGGCAGGCCGTGGACCATGCCGGGACGGCTCGTCGTGGACGCGGGCGACATGCGGGCGGGTCGCCCGCGGCCCGCCGACGGACACCTTGCCGCCAGGGCCGGCAGGCGCCGGTGTGGGAATGCTCGCAGTCACGGATTCCCGGCAGCAAGGGCTTGCCGTTGTCCCAGCCAGCCGATTGGCGTCCGGGCTGGTCAGGAAGCTGTCCGGGGACGGGCCGGACAGGGCGGGCACACCGGAGAAGGCTCGTGGGGGGGTGTTCGGTGCCGCCGGTCGGCCCCTCGCACGGGGCGGCAGCCCCGCTCGCCGGTCGTCTGCGGAAACGGACAACACCTGTGCACGGACGGTCAATCACATGCGTTTCCCGTCCCGGCATCGTCGTCGGTGCATCACGAAAACCGGCCTGTGCGGAGCCCGGTGCGCTTGCGGGGACACAGCGGCCACGCGCGCGGACCCGGGCCCTGCCGGGAGTCACGACCACTCAAGGAAAAGGAGTCTCAGGTGTACAGGAAGCTGGAGAACCTGGGCGCCGCCCTGCTGGAGCGGCTTGCCCCCAAGGCCGAGGCGTCGGCCTCGGCGCAGGGCTGCTGGTACGCGTGTATCGCCGGCTACTGGCACGAGTGCTGCGACGGGTCCGGATGCGACCGCTCGGAGAGCCCGTGCCCTTGACGGCCTGATCGTGCCGGGCGGCGCCCCGCGCGCCGCCCGGACGTTCGCCGGGGCCGAGGCCCGTTCCCGGCGAGGAGGGAGTGGCGAGCATGCTGTACGTCGCGATCGGTGCACGGTGGCTCCTCGGTGGAGTATTCCTGCTCTCGGTCCTCAGCAAGGTGCGGGGAGCGGCCGCCTTCGAGACGTTCGCTGCGTCGGTACGGTCGATGACGGCGGCACCGGGGGAGAGGGCCCGCCTGCTGGCGGGCATCGTCGTAGCGGCCGAGTCGGTGGTGTGCGTGCTGTTGCTGGTCCCGGTCCCCGGCCCCCGCGCGCTGGGCCCCGTGGCGGCGGCGGGCCTCCTGTGCGTGTTCACCGCCGCGATCGTGTCGGCCCTGCGCCGGGGAGAGCGGGCCCCCTGCCGGTGTTTCGGCGCCGCGTCGGCTCCGACGGGGTGGCGGCACGTGGCGCGGAACACGCTGCTGGTGTGCGTGTCGCTGGTCGCGGGGGCCGGCACGACCGCCGCGGGCCGGGCGCAGCCGGCGGGCACGGTGACGGCCGTGGCATCGGGCATCGTGGCGGCTCTCCTCGTCGCGGCCCTGGACGACGTAGTAGCCCTCTTCGGTACGGGCCCCGGCCCAGGAGCCACTACAGGCCCTGTCCGACGAGCCCCGCGGATTCCGGCAACCCGACAGATTCCGGCACCCTCCAGAACTTCCGCAACGGCACGGACTCCTGCAAACCGCACGGAAAGGCAGCCATGATCTATCTGATCGCGGCCGTGGCGTTCGCGGGAACGCTCGGCGCGTTGAACCTCGTCCTGCTGCTCGGCGTCATCAGGAGGCTGCGGGAACACACCGATCTGCTGGCACAGGGCGCCACGGGCGGGCGTGAGCTTCCCGTGATCGCGGTGGGCGAGCGCGTCGGCGCGGCCACGGCCGTCACGGAGGGCGGTGCCGAGATCAGCACGGCGCGTCTCGCCGACGGAACCGTGGTGGCCTTCTTCGCCCCGGACTGCGGCCCCTGCCGGGAGAAGGTCCCCGCGTTCGCCCAGTTCGCGCGCCGCGTGCCGGGCGGCCGGGACCGGGTGCTCGCGGTGGTGGTCGACACGGTCGGGGACGGGAGCCTCTTCGTGGACGCACTCGGCGGGGTGGCACAGGTCGTCGTCGAGACACCGGACGGCCCGCTGAGCGACGCCTTCCAGGTCAGGGCGTTCCCCACCGTCCTGCGGGTGGCGCGGCAGGGCGGGGCCGTGGTGGTCGCGGAGAACCGGCTGGCCGCGGAACTGGCTCCCGCGGCGGCGGCCCGGTGACACAGGACGTCGTGGCAGAGGGCGGGCGCCCGGCCCGGTCGGCGGGGCGCAGGCTCCCGCTCCTGTCGCGACTCTCGACGGCGGGCGCGCTGGCCGGACGCGCCTGCCCCCGGGTGCTGGCCGTCCACGCGGCCCTCGCCCTCCTGACGGGCGCGGTGCCGGTGGCCGCCGCATGGCTGACCAAGCGCCTGCTGGACGGGCTGGTCGAGGGCGATGCCGGGCGCGAACTGCTCGTGACCAGCGCGGCGCTCGCCGCGGTCGGCGTCCTCGGCCGGCTGGCTCCGCAGCTGAGCCAGTTCTGCAAGGCGGAGATGGACCGCCGCGTGGGGCTGCTGGCACAGCGTCGGCTGTTCGACGCCGTCAACGCGTTCACCGGACTGGGGCGTTTCGAGGACCCCCGGTTCCTCGACGAGCTGAGGCTCGCACGCCAGGGTGGTGGCAGCAATCCCGGACAGGCCGTGGACGGAATCCTGGGCGCCGCGCGTTCCGGGCTGACCATCGCGGGATTCCTCGTCTCGCTGTGGCTGCTCAGCCCCTTGATGAGCGTCTTCGTGGTGCTGTTCGGCGCACCGGCCCTGGCCGCGGAGATCAGCCTCTCGCGCAGACGCGCCCGGGTGGCCCAGCGGATGAGCCCGGCCGAACGCCGCGAGTTCTTCTACGGCAGTCTCCTCTCCAGCGTGCAGGCGGCCAAGGAGGTGCGGCTGTTCGGGATCGGCCGCTTCCTGCGCGACCGCATGATCGCCGAGCAGCGCGCCGTCAACACGGCGAAACGGGCCGTCGACCGGCGTGGGCTGAAGGTCCAGACGGCACTGGGCGCACTGTCCGCACTGGCGACCGGCGGCGGACTGCTGTGGTCGATCCAGGCGGCGCACGAGGGCCGGCTCTCCGTCGGGGACGTCATGGTCTTCACCGCCGCGGTCGCGGGTGTCCAGGGCTGTCTGGCCGCGATCGCCGCCGACGTCGCCCGTACCCATCACGCACTGACGCTCCTGGGACACTACCTCGCGGTGGTCACCACGGAACCCGAACTGCCCGTGCGCGCCGCGCCCGAGCGGCTGCCCGCGCTCCGCCGCGGCATCGAACTCCGCGACGTGTGGTTCCGCTACTCGCCTGGGCACCCCTGGGTCCTGCGCGGCGTCAGCCTGTTCATCCCGCAGGGAGCGAGTGTGGCACTGGTCGGCCTCAACGGGGCCGGAAAGTCGACGCTGGTCAAACTCCTGTGCCGGTTCTACGACCCGGACCGGGGCGCCATCCTGTGGGACCGGGTCGACATCGGTGAGGTACGTCCGGAGGAACTGCGCCGCAGGATCGGCGCGGTCTTCCAGGACTTCATGTCCTACGACCTGACCGCGGCCGAGAGCATCGCCCTGGGCGACCTGTCCGCCCTGCACGACCGGGAACGCGTCCGCACCGCCGCCCGCCGCGCGGGTGTGGACGACGTCCTGCGGAACCTGCCGCACGGTTACGACACGCTGCTGTCCCGCTCGTTCTTCCTGGAGTCGGACAAGGACGACCCGTCCACGGGCGTCGTCCTGTCCGGCGGGCAGGCCCAACGGGTGGCACTCGCCCGCGCGTTCCTGCGCGAAGGCCGGGAACTCCTCATCCTGGACGAGCCCTCCGCCGGTCTCGACGCCCGTGCCGAACACGAGATCCACACGGCGATCCGCACCCACCGGACCGGCCGTACCAGCCTGCTGATCTCCCACCGTCTGAGCACGGTGCGGGACGCCGATCGCATCGTGGTGCTGTCAGGGGGACGCGTCGTCGAGGAGGGCACCCATGACGCGCTGCTGGCGGCCGGCGGCGACTACCAGCGGCTGTTCGCGCTCCAGGCCGCCGGCTACCAGAACCAGCACCCCGCCGGCCACCCGGTGCGGGGAGGAGCCCCATGACCCGGAGCGGCCCGGCCCCATGGCTGCGGGCACACCGGGCGCGGGTGCACCGGGCCCGGCGTGCCCGCAGGACCCGCGTGTGCGCCCTGGTCGTCCTGAGCGCCGTGGCGGCGGCCGTGTCCCTGCTCGCGAACGCCGACCGGGCCACCGCGGCAGGCTGCGCCCTCCTCACCGGAACCGGGGGCACCGCCTTCGTGATGTATCTCTCCCGGACCTGGGCCGTGGTGACGGTGCGCGGGCCCAGCATGGAACCGGCGTACCGGGACGGGGACCGGGTCCTGGTACGGCGCTCCGCCTCGCCTCACCAGGGGCAGGTCGTGGTCGTGGAGCAGGGGAGGGGTCGGTACGCGGGGCAGCGGCCCCCGCTGTCCACGGCCGCCGGCGCGGTCGCCGTGGCGGAACGCGCCTGGCTGGTCAAACGTGTCGCCGCCGTCGCGGGCGATCCGGTGCCGCCGTGGGCGGTCCCGGCGCCGGCCGGGGCGCCCGGGAGCCGCGTGCCCGGGGGCTCGCTGGTGCTGCTCGGGGACAACACGGCCGTCAGCGTGGATTCGCGCACCCTCGGCCTCTTCCCCGACGACCGGGTCCTCGGCGTCGTCGTCCGGACGCTGCCCGCCTCCCGGCGCCCGTGACGGCCGCCGGGCCGCGCGCGGTCACTCCTGCGGGGGCTCGCCCCGGAGCACCGCGAAGCGGGCGCCCTGCGGATCGGCGAGCCGGGCCGTCCGGCCGACGCCCTCCACCGTGGTGGCGGGCACCCGGACCGTGCCGCCCAGCTCCAGCGCTCGGGCGACCGCGGCATCGGGATCCGCGACCCCGAAGTACGGCAGCCAGTACGCACCGGCCGCCGCCTCCGTCGGGTCGTCGGCCAGCGCGACCATCCCGCCGAACATCGCCTCCTCCCCGCCGTCGGCCGGATTGACGCAGGTGTACGTGCCGCCGGGGAAGGGCACGGCCGACGTCTCCAGACCGAGCGTCCGGTGGTAGAACGCGGCAGCCGCGGCGATGTCCGGTGTGTACAGCTCGACCCAGCACAGGGCGCCGGTCTCGCTCGCCATGTCCATGCCCTTGAGGTGGCCGGGTTGCCAGACCCCGAACGGTACGCCCGCCCGGTCGACCAGCATCGCCAGCCGGCCCTGCGTCCCCACGTCCATCGGCCGGCAGAACACCTGTCCGTGCGCGCGTTCGGCGGCGTCGGCCGTGGCCTCGGCGTCCTCGCTCCGGAAATACACGGTCCAGGCAGGAGGACCCTGGTCCGGGGCGATCGGCGCACCCCCGGCCACCGTTCTGCCGTCCAGTTCGAAGAAGCCGTAGCCGCCGGAGCCGGGTCCAGCGGGCCGGAAACGCCAGCCGAAGAGACCGCCGTAGAAGGCCGCGGTGCCGTCGAGGTCGGCCGTGCCGACATCGATCCAGTTGGGAGCGCCGTCGACGAAACGGGTGGTGAGCATCATCGCCCTCCTCGGAAGGGTCCCGTCCTGTGCACAGCCGAGTCTCGCACCGCCCACTGACGACCGCCCGCCGGTCCCGGCGCGCCGGGCGGTCCCGCGGGCACGCGGGGTGACCGGCCAGATCGTGCCGGTGTGCGGCGCCTCCCGCGCGCCGCCGTGCGCCCTGGTCCGCCGGCGGAGCATCATCGGGACGGCCGGAAGCCCCGGGCGTGGCGTTGAGCCGGCATTGAGCGAACGTTTTTCGCCGGACGGCACGATCCTGGCCATGCACTTCGATTCGATCACTTCGCCCGACCTCGCCTGGCAGGAGGGGGCGTTGTGCGCACAGACCGGGGCCGACTTCTTCTTCCCCGAGCCCGGCAGTTCCGTGCGCGAGGCGAAGCGGATCTGCGGCCTGTGCCCGATCCGCTCCGCGTGCCTGGAGTACGCGCTGGACCACGACGAGCGGTTCGGCGTCTGGGGCGGCCTGTCGGAGAAGGAACGGCTGGAGCTGCGGCGTACCACCCACTGAACGGCGGGACGCGGACAGACCGGCCGCGCTTGCGGCCCCTTCCACGCCCCGGCCCCGGCTTCCTCCCCGCCGTGCGGGCCGGGGATTCCGCTCGTCGCCCACGTTCCACCTCGTACGACCGCGTGCACGGGGCGCCGCCGTACGGGGTGGAGTGGGCCGGCCGACCGTAGTCGCAGGGCGGTCGCCGGCGGACGATAGATTGGCGGCCATGAGTGAGAACGTGTACTTCGACATCACGATCGACGAGCAGCCCGCCGGCCGGATCGTGTTCCGGCTCTTCGACGACGTGGTGCCCCGCACCGCCGAGAACTTCCGGCAGCTCGCCACCGGCAAGCCCGGCTTCGGCTACGCCGGATCGGTGTTCCACCGGGTGATCCCCAGCTTCATGCTCCAGGGCGGCGACTTCACCGAGGGCAACGGAACCGGCGGCAAGAGCATCTACGGCGGTACCTTCGAGGACGAGAACTTCACCCTCAAGCACGACCGTCCCTACCTGCTGAGCATGGCGAACAGGGGGCCGAACACCAACGGCTCGCAGTTCTTCGTCACCACGATCGTCACCGACTGGCTCGACGGCAAGCACGTCGTCTTCGGCGAGGTGGCCGAGGGGCAGCAGATCGTGGACAGGATCGAGAGCCTGGGCACCCAGAACGGTCAGACCAAGGCGACGGTCAAGATCGCCGACAGCGGGGTCTGCTGAGTCGGCGCCGGCCGGCCGGATTCCTGGCGGCGCCGTCGGTTCGACCGACGGCGCCCGCCCCCCGTGACGAGTCCGCGCGCGTGGTGGGGGAAACTCCACGCGGGTCCTGGCACGCAGCCGGATGACCCCGCACGGGCAGGGGCGCACCGTGGGTCCGGTGCGCCTCGGGTGCCGCGGCTCAGATGACGGCGCGTGCCGCCATCCGGGCCTTGCGCGCGGCCAGCCTCTCGTCGAACTTCGCGGCCTCCGCGTCCAGCCCGCCCAGGAACATCCCGACCTCCTCCTGCGCCTGACGCCCCTTCGGACCGAGCCCGTCCAGCTCCAGGACCTTCAGGAAGCGCAGCACGGGCTGGAGCACGTCGTCGTGGTGGATGCGCAGGTTGTAGACCTCACCGATGGCCATCTGGGCGGCGGCGCGTTCGAAGCCGGGGATGCCGTGACCGGGCATGCGGAAGTCCACCACGACGTCCCGCACCGACTGCATGGTCAGGTCGGGCGCGAGATCGAAGGCCGCCTTCAGCAGGTTGCGGTAGAAGACCATGTGGAGGTTCTCGTCGGTCGCGATCCGGGCCAGCATCCGGTCGCAGACCGGATCACCCGACTGGTGACCGGTGTTGCGGTGCGAAATGCGGGTCGCCAGCTCCTGGAAGGCGACGTACGCGATCGAGTGCAGCATGGAGTGCCGGTTGTCCGACTGGAAGCCCTCGCTCATGTGGGCCATCCGGAACTGCTCCAGCTTGTCCGGGTCGACCGCGCGGGAGGCGAGCAGGTAGTCGCGCATCACGATGCCGTGCCGGCCCTCTTCGGCCGTCCAGCGGTGCACCCAGGTGCCCCAGGCGCCGTCCCGGCCGAACAGCGTGGCGATCTCGTGGTGGTAGCTCGGCAGGTTGTCCTCGGTCAGCAGGTTCACCACGAGCGCGGTCCGACCGATCTCGGTGACCTTGGACTGCTCCTTGCCCCAGACCTCGCCGTCCGGGAAGAAACCGGGGAAGTTGCGTCCGTCGCTCCACGGCACGTACTCGTGCGGCATCCAGTCCCGGGCGACCTTCAGATGGCGATCGAGTTCCTTTTCGACCACTTCCTCCAGGGCGTACAGCAGCCGTGCGTCGGTCCACACGGACGGGCTGCCGAGGTGGGGAGGGGTGATCGTCACAGGAACTCCAGGGGGACGACGTGCACATGGGGGAAGAACAACAAGAACCGGCGAGCGGTGCCGGAAACCTACGCGATCGTAGGCTACGAGACCGTAGGTTACGAAGCCGTAGGTTAAGTGTGGCGTAAACAAGTGCTGTTCAGCGGCGTCCCGGCGGTAGGAGCGAGCATACGGCGCGGGCGCGGTTCCCGGCACCGGCGCTGGTCCGCGGCCCCGTGGTCCCGAGCCGGCGACGGCAGGAGCCGCCGTCAGGCGTACAACTCCCGCAACCGCACCGAGAGGCACGTCACACCGCCCTCCGGCTCCCGCAGGGCGGGGCGGCACCCGGAACACCCTCCCGGCGCAGGGCCGTGGGGTGCGCCGCGTGCCGCCCCGTCCTCCGGGCCGCATGCCGTTGCGCTAGGCGGGGTTCCCGACCGCCTCCGGCGTGGTCTCCTTCAGTTCGCCGTCCTCCAGGAGCAGCCAGCGGGTGATGCCGGCCGACTTCAGGAACGGGAGGTCGTGACTGGCCACCAGCAGGGCGCCCTCGTACGACTCCAGGGCCGTGGTCAGCTGCCGCACGCTCGCCATGTCCAGGTTGTTGGTCGGCTCGTCGAGCATGAGGAGCTGCGGCGCGGGCTCCGCGAGCATCAGCGCGGCCAGGGCGGCCCGGAAGCGTTCCCCGCCGGACAGGGTCGCCGCCTTCCGGTCGGCACGGGCGCCGCGGAACAGGAACCGGGCCAGCCGGGCCCGGATCCGGTTGCCGGTGGCGTCCGGCGCGAACCGGGCCACGTTCTCGGCGACGGTCAGCCCGCCGTCGAGGACGTCCAGCCGCTGCGGCAGGAAGCGCAAGGGTACGTGCGCCGTCGCCTCGCCCGCCACCGGCGGCAGTTCACCGGCGACGGTGCGCAGCAGCGTCGTCTTGCCCGCGCCGTTGCGTCCGACCAGCGCGATCCGTTCCGCCCCGCGCACGTCGAGGCCGCCGACGCGCGCTCCGTACCTCAGCTCCAGATTCCGCAGGGTGAGGACGTCACGGCCCGGCGGCACGGCCGTGTACGGCAGGTCGACGCGGATCTCGTCGTCGTCCCGTACGGCCTCCGCGGCCTCGTCGAGCCGTTCCCTGGCCTCGGACAGCCGCTCCTCGTGCAGGATGCGGTGCTTGCCCGCGGACTCCTGCGCCGCGCGTCTGCGCGCGCCCATGACGATCTTCGGTTCGCGTTTCTGCTCGAACATCTTCTGTCCGTACCGCTTGCGGCGGGCCAGCTTGACCTGGGCGTCGGCCAGTTCGCGCCGCTGCTTGCGGACGTCGGCCTCGGCCACGCGCACCATGCGCTCGGCGGCCTCCTGTTCGGCGGCGAGCGCCGCCTCGTACGCCGTGAAGTCGCCGCCGTACCAGGTGATCCGGCCGGCACGCAGATCGGCGATCTGGTCGACCAGGCCGAGGAGTTCCCGATCGTGGCTGACCACGACCAGCACACCCGGCCAGGACGCGACGGCCGCGTACAGGCGCCGGCGCGCGTACAGGTCGAGATTGTTGGTGGGCTCGTCGAGCAGCAGCGCGTCCGGCCGGCGCAGCAGCAGCGCGGCCAGCCGCAGCAGCACCGACTCGCCGCCGGAGACCTCGCCGACGGTACGGTCCAGGCCGATGTGGCCCAGGCCGAGTTCGCCCAGGGTGGCGACCGCGCGCTCCTCGACGTCCCAGTCGTCGCCGACCGCCTCGAAGTGCTCCTCGCAGGCGTCGCCCGCCTCGATGGCGTGCAGGGCGGCCCGCCGGGCGGCGATGCCCAGGGCCTCGTCGACGCGCAGCGCGGTGTCGAGCGTGACGTTCTGCGGGAGGTAGCCGATCTCGCCGGTCACCCGGACGGTGCCGGCGGAGGGGGTGAGGTCGCCGGCGAGCAGCTTCAGCAGGGTCGACTTCCCTGATCCGTTGACGCCCACGAGCCCGGTGCGGCCGGAGGCGAAGGCGGCGTCGAGACCGTCGAGGACGGGAGTGCCGTCGGGCCAGGCGAAGGACAGGGAGGTGCAGGTGAGGGAAGGTGACATGGGGGCCTCGCGGTTGCTTGGTGCGGTCAGGGCAAACGCGTGTCGAGGCACCGCTGGGCGGCAACAGGGAACCGGGCCATGGAAATGGCCTGTGCCCAAGGACGGCTCGGACGCCGAGGTCGCACGCCAACGCACACCTCACGGGTGTGACGCGGTGTCTCAGGACCTCAGAGGAGCAACGTCCTTCTCCAATCGACGGCAACAGGACCACTCAGCACCGTACGAGGGGGTCCGGCGGCTGTCAACGCGATTTCGGACCGCCGCGAGGCTGTGCGGCGGCGGCCGTCAGGGCCGGCGCATCAGCTCGGCCAGATCGCGGTCGAGGTCGAGTTGGAGGTGTTCCAGGCCGAGCGGCACCAGATCGCTGGTGGCCTGGAGGAACCGGCGGATCTCACCCGAGCGGACGTGCACGATCGCCGTGCCCTCGCTGGCGTGGAACTCCAGGACGGTGCGGTCGTACCCGTACGGCCGCACCCGCACGTCGCCGCTGCCCTCGCAGCCGTGCAGCCCGGCCGCGAGGAGGTCCCGGGCGAAGGTCCAGCAGACCTCCACGCCCTCCAGGGTGGCCGGGCCCGGGAAGGTCATGCACACGGCGAACGGATCGCGCCGGTCGTAGCGCAGCGTGGCGGGAAAGCTCTGCATGCGCGGGGCGGCGGCGACGAGGCGGGCCTCTACGGGCTGCTCGATGACGATGGACAACGCCTTGCTCCCTCGTGACGGCTGGACCAACGTGCGGGTGGTCGACCCTGGCACTGGAAGAGACGACGAAACGGCCGCTTCCGTGCACACGCGTGTCGAGTGACCTCTGTCACCGCATTCATGCCTGCGCCCTCGGTGGCGCGCCGGCCGGACCGCCGCGCGGGCGCGTCCCGGGCCCTGGACGGCGGCGGGGGAGTGGGCTAGCTTCGCCCGCCATGAGGCGCTTGGGGAGCACGCGACGCAGGGGACGTACGAGTCGGGCGGTGGCCGCGGGGGTGGCGTGCGGGGCGGCACTCGCCGCGCTCACCGTCGGACCCGCCGAGGCCCGGCCGCTCGTTCACGGCGCCCACCACTGGGAACTCAAGGACACCGGCACCCCCGCGGCCCGCTTCCGAGGTCTGTCGGCCGTGGACCGCCGCACGGCCTGGCTGGCCGGCACGGGCGGCACCGTGCTGCGCACCTCGGACGGCGGGGCGAGCTGGCGGAACGTCTCTCCGCCGGGCGCCGCCGACCTGGAGATCCGCGACGTCGAGGCGTTCGACGCGCGCCGCGCCGTGGTGCTGGCCATCGGCGAGGGCGAGGCGTCCCGCGTCTACCGCACCGACGACGGCGGCGCCACCTGGACGGAGTCCTTCCGCAACACCGACCCGAAGTCCTTCTACGACTGCCTCGCCTTCTTCGACCGCCGCCACGGCCTCGCCATGAGCGACCCGGTGGACGGCAGGTTCCGCATCCTCTCCACGTCCGACGGCGGGCGCAGTTGGCGGGTGCTGCCGGCCGCCGGCATGCCGCCCGCCCTGGACGGCGAGGCGGGCTTCGCGGCCAGTGGGCAGTGCCTGGTGACGTCCGGGCCCGCGGACGTCTGGCTGGCCACGGGCGGCGGCGCCCAGGCGCGCGTGCTGCACTCCGCCGACCGCGGACTGACCTGGACCGCCACCGGCACGCCGCTGCCGGCGGGCGACCCGGCCCGCGGGGTCTTCGCCCTCGCCTTCCGGGACCGTACCCACGGCCTCGCCGTCGGCGGCGACTACCGCCAGGACCGGCCCTCGCCCCGGGCGGCGGCCGGCACCTCCGACGCCGGACGGACCTGGCGGCCCGCCGCCACCGCTCCGCCCGCCTACCGCTCCGGCGTCGCCTGGCTCCCGCACAGCCGCACCGCGGCCCTCGCCGTCGGCCCGACCGGCACCGACCTGACGACCGACGCCGGCCGTACCTGGCGGACCATCGACGCCGGCTCGTACGACACGGTGACCTGCACCCCTGACCTGAGCTGCTGGGCGGCGGGGGAGCAGGGGCGGGTGGCACGCCTGGAGAGCTGACGTAGGAGGGCGGATCCCGGGTACTCGGCGACGGCACCCGACACGATGCCGAGCGTGAGAGGAAGTGAGCGGTCGTGCCACGGGGTTCGAGTCCCAAGCGGGAGCGGCAGTACGAACACATCAGGCAGAGCGAGCTGGACCGCGGTGCGAGCAGGCGACGCGCCGAGGAGATCGCCGCCAGGACCGTGAACAAGGAGCGTGCCCGCACGGGCGAGTCGAGGACCGCGAGCCGCCTCTCGCTCCAGGACATGTCCTCCGGCCGGCGCGGCGGCCTGCGCTCGGGCAAGGGCTCGCAGGGGCCCACCTACGACCAGCTCTACGAGGAGGCCAGGCGGCGCGGCATCCACGGCCGCTCGGACATGAACAAGGACCAGCTGCGACGGGCCCTCGGCGACCTGTGATCCCGGGCCGCCCCGTAGGCTCGTCCCCACCATGACGACCGTAGCGCTGCCCGAGAACTGGCCGGTGACCGAGGAACAGGCCCGCGCGGTGCAGGACGCGCTGCGGGGCCGGGTGGTACTGGACGAGCCCGGCCCGCCGCCCGGGACGGGCCGGGTCACCGGGGTCGACGTCGCCTACGACGACGGCCGCGACCTCGTCGCGGCCGCGGCCGTCACCCTGGACGCGGCCACCCTGGAGGTGGTCGCCGAGGCGACCGCCGTCGGCCCGGTGGCCTTCCCGTACGTACCCGGGCTGCTGGCCTTCCGTGAGATCCCCGCCGTGCTGGCCGCGCTCGACGCGCTGCCCGGTCCGCCCGGCCTGGTCGTCTGCGACGGCTACGGGCTCGCCCATCCGCGTCGCTTCGGGCTCGCGAGCCACCTGGGGGTGCTCACGGGCCTGCCCACGATCGGCGTCGCCAAGAACCCGTTCACCTTCGCCCACGACGACCCGGCACCGGGCCGGGGCAGCGCCACCCCGCTGCGCGCGGGCGACGAAGAGGTCGGCCGCGCCCTGCGCACGCGGGACGCCGTCAAGCCGGTCTTCGTCTCCGTCGGCCACCGGATGAGCCTGGACAACGCCTGCGCCCACACGCTCGCGATCACCGCGGGTTTCCGGCTCCCGGAGACGACCCGCCGGGCGGACGCGCTGTGCCGACGGGCGCTTCAGGAGGCGACGATCCGCCACTCCCCGACCTCGCGGTACCCGGAGTCGTAGACGGCCGAGCCGTCCCCGGTTTCGAGCGCGTAGTGACCGAGGTTTCCGCCCCAGTAGCGCAGGATCCGTCCCAGCTCCGCCGCCCGGTCCACGGCTGCCGCCGTGTCGTCGACCGTGACCTCCAGAACGAACTTCACGTTTTCCCTCCTTGGACCTCGGACCTTGGGCTTCCATTGTTTCATTCACCTGCTTCTTGGCACTTTTCCGCACAGAACCCAGGGAGCAGCGTCACTGATCCCCGGAAAGTCTCAAACGGAGGGAGAGGAAGGGTGCGACGGGGACGGTGGTCGCGCCGCCGTCCGTACGCGCGGTCGCCGCCGTGCCGCGGACGCGCCGTCTGAGTACCTGTACGGATGTGGTCCAGCCGGCCGACCGGCAGGCTGGGCCGCATGACGACTCCTCCCTGCCCGCGGCCGGTGCCGCGGCGTCCCCGTCCCGCCGGGCGGGCCGCGGGCCTCGCGCTGGCCCTCGCCGTCCTGGCGGGACTCGCCTGGACGGCCGGAATGATCTACACCCTGGCCGGCTGGGTCCGATGAGGGACCGTCCTGGACGGTGGGAGCCGGCCGGAGGGTGATCCCGGCGCCGGCGTTCCCCGGGGCGGGCCGTCCTTCGCCGCCACGGCAGGGGCGACCGCACCCCGCCGGCCCTCGGTCGACTCCGGCCACCACCCCGAACCCGGCGCACCGCCCCCGTGCCCGGCCGGTCGTGGCGACGCTCGGGTGACCATGGGCGACTTGGCCGAGCGCTCGGTCCTCCGGCCTTGTGCCCGGTGGAACGTGTTCCTAGCATCGATGGTGTTACATCGTCTGTGTCACATCGACTGGGGGCCGCATGACGACGGCAGGGAAGCCGACGCAGGGACACGGCCCGCTCACGGGGCTGCGCGTGGTCGAGCTGGCCGGTCTCGGACCCGGCCCGTTCGCCGCCATGCTCCTCGCCGACCTGGGCGCCGACGTCGTCCGTGTGGACCGGCCCGGGACTCCCGGGCTCGCCGTCGATCCGGCCCACGACGTCACCAACCGCAACAAGCGCTCCGTCGTCGTCGACCTGAAGTCCGCCGACGGCCCGGCCCGCGTCCTCGACCTGGCCGAACGGGCGGACGTCCTGATCGAGGGCTTCCGGCCGGGCGTGGCCGAACGGCTCGGCGTCGGCCCCGAGGACTGCCACGCCCGCAACCCACGACTGGTCTACGGACGGATGACCGGCTGGGGACAGGACG
Source organism: Streptomyces sp. NPDC056161 (assembly GCF_042268025.1). Classification (NCBI taxonomy): domain Bacteria; kingdom Bacillati; phylum Actinomycetota; class Actinomycetes; order Kitasatosporales; family Streptomycetaceae; genus Streptomyces; species Streptomyces sp. NPDC056161. The sequence continues at coordinate 35,893 of NZ_JBHJUV010000042.1, read as the reverse complement.
GTCCGCTCGCCGACCGCGCCGGCCACGACGTGGCGTACATCGCCGTCACCGGCGCCCTCGGCATGATCGGCGCCCCGGACGAGCCGCCCCCCGTCCCCGCCAACCTCGTCGGGGACTACGCGGGCGGCTCCCTCTACCTGGTCGTCGGCGTGCTCGCCGCCCTCCACCACGTGCGCGAGACCGGCGCGGGCCAGGTCGTCGACGCCGCCATCGTCGACGGGACCGCGCATCTCACCGCGATGATCCACGGCATGCTGGCCGCCGGCGGCTGGCAGGACCGGCGGGCCGCCAACCTGCTCGACGGCGGCTGCCCGTACTACGGCACCTACGAGACCGCCGACGGCGGGTACCTGGCGGTCGGCGCTCTTGAACAGCAGTTCTACGAGGAGTTCCTGCGGCTGCTCGGCCTGGACGAACTGATCCCGGCCCGCAAGGACCGGACCCGATGGGGTGAACTGCGCGAGCGGATCGCCGCCCGTTTCAAGTCCCGTACCCGCGACGAGTGGACGGCCGTCTTCGAGGGCTCCGACGCGTGCGTGGCGCCCGTCCTGTCGCTGCGCGAGGCCCCGCACCACCCGCACCTCGCCGCCCGCGGCACCTTCACCGACCACGCCGGCATCACCCAGCCGGCCCCGGCACCCCGGTTCTCCGCGACCCCGACCACGATCCGCTCCGGCCCCGCCCGGCCCGGGGCGGACACCGCGGACGTGGCGCACGACTGGAACGTGCCCGGCTTGCTCTGCGCCCCCGGCGGGGACGACGCATGATGGAACCGCCTTCCCCCCGAGCCGTGCCCGGCCCGGCGGACCGGACCACAGCGCACCGGACCACAGCGCACCGGCCCTCCCCCCCCCGCAGCCCGAACTCCCCTCGCTCCGCAACCCTCGTGGAAAGGCCCCTCAGTGAGCACCGAAGCGTACGTGTACGACGCGATCCGCACCCCGCGCGGCCGCGGCAAGGCGAACGGCGCCCTGCACGGCACGAAGCCCATCGACCTGGTCGTCGGCCTCATCCACGAGATCCGCGCCCGCTTCCCCGGCCTCGACCCGGCGGCGATCGACGACATCGTGCTCGGCGTCGTCGGCCCGGTCGGCGACCAGGGCTCGGACATCGCCCGGATCGCCGCCGTCGCGGCCGGACTGCCGGACACCGTGGCGGGCGTGCAGGAGAACCGCTTCTGTGCCTCCGGCCTTGAGGCGGTGAACATGGCCGCCGCCAAGATCCGTTCCGGTTGGGAGGACCTGGTGCTCGCGGGCGGCGTCGAGTCGATGTCCCGGGTGCCGATGGCCTCGGACGGCGGCGCCTGGTTCAACGACCCGATGACCAACCTCGCCGTCAACTTCGTCCCGCAGGGCGTCAGCGCCGACCTGATCGCCACCATCGAGGGCTTCTCCCGGCGCGACGTCGACGAGTACGCCGCGCTCTCCCAGGAACGCGCGGCCACCGCCTGGAAGGAGGGCCGCTTCGAGCGTTCCGTGGTCCCGGTCAGGGACCGCAGCGGCCTGGTCGTCCTCGACCACGACGAGCACCCGCGGCCCGGCACCACCGCCGACTCGCTCGCCAAGCTGAAGCCGTCCTTCGCGGACATCGGCGACCTCGCCGGCTTCGACGCCGTGGCGCTCCAGCGGTATCACTGGGTCGAGAAGATCGACCACGTCCACCACGCGGGCAACTCCTCCGGCATCGTCGACGGCGCCGCGCTCGTCGCCATCGGCTCCAAGGAGGCCGGCGAGCGCAACGGACTCACCCCGCGCGCCCGGATCGTCTCCGCGGCCGTCTCCGGCTCCGAGCCCACCATTATGCTCACCGGACCCGCGCCCGCCACCCGCAAGGCGCTCGCACGGGCCGGGCTGAGCATCGACGACATCGACCTCGTCGAGATCAACGAGGCGTTCGCGGCCGTCGTCCTGCGCTTCGTGAAGGACATGGGCCTCACCCTGGACAAGGTCAACGTCAACGGCGGCGCCATCGCCCTGGGCCACCCGCTCGGCGCCACCGGAGCGATGATCCTCGGCACCCTCGTCGACGAACTGGAACGCCAGGACAAGCGCTACGGCCTCGCCACGCTGTGCGTGGGCGGCGGCATGGGCATCGCCACGATCGTCGAACGCATCTGACCTCCCCAGCGGCAGACTTCCCGACTTCTACGGAGACCCCTCATGACCACGAGCACCACCATCCGCTGGGAACAGGACGACACCGGCGTCGTCACGCTCGTCCTCGACGACCCCGACCAGTCCGCCAACACCATGAACCAGGCGTTCCGGGAGTCGCTGGCCGCGATCACCGACCGTCTGGAGGCCGAGCGCGACTCGATCCGCGGTGTCATCCTCACCTCCGCCAAGAAGACCTTCTTCGCAGGCGGCGACCTGCGCGATCTGATCCGGGTCACGCCCGGGACCGCCCAGGAACTCTTCGACGGCGGCATGGCGATCAAGCGCAACCTGCGCCGCATCGAGACCCTCGGCAAGCCGGTCGTCGCGGCGCTGGGCGGCGCAGCGCTCGGCGGCGGCTACGAGATCGCCCTCGCCTGCCACCACCGCATCGCCCTCGACGCACCCGGTTCGAAGATCGGCTGCCCCGAGGTCACCCTCGGCCTGCTGCCCGGAGGCGGCGGCGTCGTCCGCACCGTACGGCTGCTCGGCATCACCGACGCACTGCTGAAGGTGCTCCTCCAGGGCACCCAGTACAACCCGCGGCGCGCGCTGGAGAACGGTCTGATCGACGACGTCGCGGGCACCCCCGAGGAGATGCTGGCCAAGGCGCGCGCGTTCATCGACGCCCACCCCGAGTCGCAGCAGCCCTGGGACAGGCCCGGCTACCGCATCCCGGGCGGCACCCCGGCCAACCCCAAGTTCGCGGCCAACCTGCCCGCCTTCCCGGCCAGCCTGCGCAAGCAGACGAACGGCGCCCCCTACCCGGCCCCGCGGCGCATCCTCGCCGCCGCGGTCGAGTCCTCCCAGGTGGACTTCGCCACCGCCGAGGTCGTCGAGGCCCGCTACTTCGTGGAACTGGCCGCCGGGCAGACGGCGAAGAACATGATCCAGGCGTTCTTCTTCGACTTGCAGGCCGTCAACTCCGGCGCCAACCGGCCCCGGGGCATCGAGCCCCGCCGGGTCCGCAGGGCGGCCGTGCTCGGCGCCGGGATGATGGGCGCGGGCATCGCCTACGCGTGCGCCCGCGCGGGCATCGACGTCGTCCTGAAGGACGTCTCCCCCGAGGCCGCCGCCAAGGGCAAGGGCTACTCCGAGAAACTGTGCGCCAAGGCCGTCGCCAAGGGCCGTACCACCAAGGAGAAGGCCGACGCGCTGCTCGCCCGCATCACGCCCACCGCCGAAGTGACCGACCTCGCGGGCTGTGACGCGGTGATCGAGGCCGTCTTCGAGGACACCGCGCTCAAGCACAAGGTCTTCCAGGAGATCGAGAGTGTCGTCGCGCCCGACGCGCTGCTGTGCTCCAACACCTCCACCCTGCCCATCACCGCGCTCGCCGAGGGCGTCCAGCGGCAGGCCGACTTCATCGGGCTGCACTTCTTCTCGCCGGTCGACAAGATGCCGCTCGTCGAGATCATCAAGGGCGAGCGCACCGGCGAGGCGGCCCTCGCCCGCGCCTTCGACCTGGTCCGGCAGATCAACAAGACGCCGATCGTCGTGAACGACTCACGCGGCTTCTTCACCTCCCGCGTCATCGGCCACTTCATCGATGAGGGAGTGGCGATGGTCGCCGAGGGCGTCGAACCCGCGTCGATCGAGCAGGCGGCGGCGCAGGCGGGCTATCCGGCGAAGGTGCTCTCCCTGATGGACGAGCTGACCCTCACCCTGCCCCGCAAGATCCGCACCGAGTCGAGGCGGGCCGTCGAGGAGGCGGGCGGCACCTGGACGCCGCACCCCGCCGAGGCCGTCATCGACCGCATGGTCGACGAGTTCGGCCGCACCGGCCGCAGCGGCGGCGCCGGGTTCTACGACTACGACGCGGACGGCCGGCGCACCGGACTGTGGCCGGGGCTGCGCGAGCACTTCACCCGGCCCGGCCATCGGATCCCGTTCGGCGACATGCAGGAGCGCATGCTGTTCGCCGAGGCGCTGGACACCGTACGGCTGCTCGAAGAGGGCGTGCTGACCTCGGTCGCCGACGCCAACATCGGCTCGATCTTCGGCATCGGCTTCCCCGGCTGGACCGGCGGTGTGCTCCAGTACATCAACGGCTACGAGGGCGGCGCCGGGACGGGCACCGGCCCGGCCGGCTTCGTCGCCCGCGCGCGTGAACTCGCCGCGCGCTACGGCGAGCGGTTCACCCCGCCCGCCCTGCTGGTCGAGAAGGCCGAGAAGGGGGAGGTCTTCACCGACGCCCGCTGAGAGCGTCGGTACCGCCGTGGGGCGGCCCCCGGGGTGGGCCGCCCGTCAGCAGGGTCCGGACGGCCCGTTCGCCGGCCGGGTCGGCTCCGGCGCCGGTTCGTCCCCCAGCCAGACCCGCAGCTCCTCCTTCAGGGACCGCTGGAAGGCTGTCAGCAGGGCCTGGACGACCAGCGGCTGCATATGGGCGGACAGCGAGCGCACGTCCCGGGCGTCGCGCTCCGCCACCTCGGCGCGCAGCAGCCGCGACATCTCGTGCGCCGCCGCGCGGGCGTGCTCCAGCAGGACGCCGCGGGCGGCGAGGATCGACTCCTGCGACAGCGGCACGTCGAGCAGTTCGACACCGAGCCTGAGCAGCCCGAGGTCGACCCGGAACGCGTCCCCGGCCCGCTCGACGACGTCCATCGCCGTCAGCCGGTCCAGATCACCCCCGTCCAGCGGACGCCCAGCCCGGCGCTCCAACTCCGCGTGGGTGAGCGTCCGCGCAGCGTCCGGGGCCCACGAGGACACCACCGCGCGGTGCACGGCCAGGTCGCGCGCGGTCAGGTCGGGCGGCAGCCGGTGCAGATAGCGCTCGATCGCGGCCAGCGTCATGCCCTGGCGCTGCAACTCCTCGATCAGCGTGAGCCGCGCGAGGTGACCCGGCCCGTAGTGCCCCACCCGGCGCGGCCCGATCGCCGGGGGCGGCAGCAGGCCCTTGGTGCTGTAGAAGCGGACCGTACGGACCGTGACGCCGGCCCGCGCGGCCAACTCGTCGATGGTGAGGGGCGGCTCCTCGGCGTCGGTCGTCATGTGCAGCAGTATCGCTGTCCCACCACCACTGTGAAACCGCGCGGGGGCCCCGGCCGGGGCCGTGGCCCACCCTGTCGGCCGAGGGCGCCCCCGCAAGGGCGCGGGGAGATGCGGGTCCCCCTGTTCGAGCGAGACGGGAAGGGGGTGACCAGCCACGGCGCACCCGCGGACGGGATCAGCGGATCACGGCCTTCCCGTGGAGCGCTCAGCGCGCGTCGTTCGTCGCCGCGATCTTCTTCCACGACCTCGGCTGGACGGGAGCGGCCGCGGCGACGGCCGCGGCGCGCGCCTCGGGCGCGGCCGGCTTGCTCGGCTGGAACAGCCAGGTGTCGAACAGCGCGGCCAGCGGCTTCCCGGACACCTGCTCGGCGTACCTCTGGAAGTCCGCCACGGACGCGTTGCCGTACGCGTGCTCCTTCGGCCAGCCCTTCAGGACGGCGAAGAACGCGTCGTCGCCGATCTCGTTGCGCAGCGCCTGGATGGCCAGCGCGCCCCGGTCGTACACGGCGGTGTCGAACTGGTTGTCCGGGCCGGGGTCGCCGGGCGCCACCGTCCAGAACGGGTCGTCGGCCGGGTGCGAGGCGTACGTGTAGTCCGCCAGTTCCTGCGCGGTGCCCTCACCCTCGTGCTCGGACCACAGCCACTGCGCGTACCGGGCGAAGCCCTCGTTGATCCAGATGTCCTTCCAGTCCTTCAGCGACACCGAGTCGCCGTACCACTGGTGGGCCAGCTCGTGCACGACCACCGAGGTGTTGGAGCCGTTCGCGAACTGCTTCGGGCTGTAGAACACCCGCGTCTGCGTCTCCAGCGCGTAGCTGGTGGTCGTGTTGGGCACATAGCCGCCGGCCGAGGCGAACGGGTACGGGCCGAAGTACCCGCTCAGCCAGTCGACGACCTCCCCGGTCCGCTCCACGCTCGCCCGCGCCGCCCCGTCGTTGTCCCCGAGGTCCTTGCTGTAGGCGTTGACGACCGGGACCCCGCCCTCGGAGGTGCTGGTCGTGATGTCGAACCTGCCGACCGCGAGCGTGGTCAGGTAGGTGGCCTGCGGCTTGTTCTGGCGCCAGGTGTAGCGGGTCCAGCCGAGTTTGGAACTGGTCGACTGGAGCGTGCCGTTGGAGATGGCCTGGGTGCCGTCCGGCACGGCCACCGACACGTCGTAGGTGGCCTTGTCGAGCGGATGGTCGTTGCTCGGGTACCACCACCAGGCGGCCTCGGGCTCGTCCGCGGCGACGGCGCCGTCCGGGGTGCGGTGCCAGGTCGAGAACCCGTACGCGGTCTTCGTGGACGGCACTCCGCTGTAGCGGACCACGACCGTGATCGGCGTGCCCTTCGCCAGCGGCGTCTTCGGGGTGATCTGCAACTCGTGCTCGCCGGAGGTGGCGAAGGCGGCCTTGGCGCCGTTGACCCGGACCTCGCTCACGTCCAGCAGGAAGTCCAGGTCGAAGCGGGACAGGTCCTGCGTGGTCCGGGCCAGGATCGTCGCCGTGCCGTCGAGTTCGTCCGTCCCGGGCTGGTACCGCAGCCGCAGGTCGTAGTGGGAGACGTCGTAACCGCCGTTGCCGTAGTACGGGTAGTAGGGGTCGCCGATGCCCGGAGCGCCGGGGGTGTAGCTCGCGGCCGACGCCGGTACCGCCAGCAGCAGGGAGGCCGCCGCGAGCGCGCCCGGCGCGAAGATTCTGCGGTGCACGAGAGCTCCAAGTCGTAGAAGCACCAAGTCCGTTCGAAGCCTATTCAGTCCCGCCGCCCCCTGACGTGTCCACGGCCCCCGCTGTCACACGATCGCCATTCGGCCGCCATGACACGGCGCGTGCCACGCACGCGGTCCGGCCGGCCGTGCCCCACGTGTCCTCTTCTTCACGGGAGTTGGCCGGGGTACCGTCCGCGCATGCCGAAACGTATGCGCTTCACGATCTGGAGACCGCTCGCGGCAGCCGCCGTCGTCGCCCTGACGGCCGCCTTCCTCACTCCGACGGCCCAGGCCGCCACCGGCCCGGCAGCCCGGGAGAGCCGCCCGGTCCACTCCTACGCGAACGCCGTCCGCGAGGCCGTCTGGGTGGACACCGGCCTCGACGCCGACGGAGACGGACACACCGACCGGGTCGCCGCCGACATCGTCCGGCCCCGCGAACCCGCCCAGCAAGGCCGCAGGATCCCCGTCATCATGGACGCGAGCCCCTACTACTCGTGCTGCGGGCGCGGGAACGAGAGCCAGCTGAAGACGTACGACGCCCAGGGCCACGTCGTCCAGATGCCGCTCTTCTACGACAACTACTTCGTGCCGCGCGGCTACGCCGTCGTGGGCGTCGACCTCGCCGGCACCAACCGCTCCGACGGATGCGTCGACGTCGGCGGACGCTCCGACATTCAGTCCGCCAAGGCCGTGATCGACTGGCTGAACGGCCGCGCCAGGGCCTACACCAGCCGCACCGGCACCACCACCGTCACCGCGGACTGGAGCAACGGCAGAACCGGCATGATCGGCAAGAGCTGGGACGGCACCATCGCCAACGGCGTGGCGGCCACCGGCGTCGAGGGACTTCGGACGATCGTCCCGATCAGCGCGATCTCCTCCTGGTACGACTACTACTTCGCCCAGGGCGCGCCGCTGTACGACTCCGGACCCGACTGGCTGGCCGGCGCCGTCGAGAGCGACGACGCCCTCGGCCGGTGCGCCGCCGTGCAGCGCGCGCTCGTCGACGGCGCCCCGCGCACCGGCGACTGGACCGGGCTGTGGAGCGAACGGGACTACGTCAAGGACGCGGGCAAGGTCCGGGCCAGCGTCTTCCTCGTGCACGGCATGCAGGACCTCAACGTCCGCACCAAGAACTTCGGCCAGTGGTGGGACGCCCTCGCCGCGCACGGCGTCGAGCGCAAGATCTGGCTCTCCCAGACCGGCCACGTCGACCCCTTCGACTTCCGGCGCGGCGCCTGGGTGGACACCCTGCACCGCTGGTTCGACCACGAACTCCTCGGCTACGACAACGGGATCGACCGCGAGCCGATGGCCGACATCGAACGCCGGCCCGACCAGTGGGTCACCTCCGCGCTCTGGCCGCCGCGCGACACCGGCACCACCACCCTGCGGCCCGCCGCGGGCGACCTGGCGGGCGTCGGCACACTCGGCCTGCGCCCCGGCCACGGCACCGAGAGCTTCACCGACGACCCGGGTCTGAGCGAGACCGACTGGGCCGCGGCGATCGGCAGGTCCACCCCCGAGAAGGCCGGGTTCGTCACCGGTCCGCTCGGCCGCGACCTGCGTCTGTCCGGGTCCTCCGCGGTGACCGTGACCGCCACCCCGACCACCCCGACGGCCCATCTGTCCGCCGTCCTCGTCGACCTCGGCCCCGACACCATCCGGGACTACGCCGATTCGGGCGAGGGCATCACCACCGGCACCGACCGGGACTGCTGGGGCGAGAGCACACCGGGCGACAGCGCCTGCTTCCAGCAGACCCGGGCGAAGACGACCTCCGTCGGCTACACGGTCCTCAGCCGCGGCTGGGCCGACCTCGGCACCTACGCCGACAGCGGCAAGGGCGTCCCGCTCACTCCGGGCAGGGCGTACACCATCACGCTCGACCTGGCCGCGACCGACCATGTCGTCCCCGCGGGCCACCGGCTGGCGCTGATCGTCGCAGGCACCGACAGGGGCCTCATCGATCCGCCGGCCGACACGCCCACGCTCACCCTGGACCTGGCCCGTACGTCCGCCCGGGTACCGCTGGTCGGCGGCACGGCCGCGTTCGCCCGCGCCACCTCCGGCGCGGCCTCCACCGCACCCGGGACCACGGCCCTGCACGGCGTCCGGTCGCCGCACGCCGTACAGCGCGTCCCGGCGAGCTGACCGGCTGAGGGGCGGCCGGGCCCGAGTCCGGCCCGGCCGCCCGCCGCCCGGCTGCCCCGCTGTCGCATCGCCGCCCCACCGCGGCCCGGCTGCCCCGCTGTCGCATCGCCTCCCCACCACCGCCCGGCTGCCCCGCTCTCGCATCGCCGCCCCACCGCGGCCCGGCTGCCCTGCTGTTGCATCGCCGCCCCACCGTGGCTCGCCTGCCCCACCGTCGCCCGGTCGCGCGGCGACTCGTCCCGGCACCGTCCCCGAACGGTGCCGGGTCCGCGGCACCGGCGCTCAGGTGTCGGCCAGCCCGGCCGCCTCCCGGGCACATCCCCAGGCCACGGTCACCCCGGCCCCGCCGTGCCCGTAGTTGTGCACCAACGTCCGCCCGCCCGGCAGCGTCCCGTGTTCCAGCCGTACCGCGGGCCGCGTCGGACGCAGGGCCACCCGGTGCCCCAGCACCCGCGCCCCGGCGATCTCCGGCCGTACGGCCGCGCACCGGGCGACGATCTCCTCGGCGACGCGCGGGTCGGGTTCCAGGGACCACTCGTCCGGCTGTGCCGTGCCGCCCAGGATCAGCCCGCCCGGCTGCGGAAAGAAGTAGGCCGAATCACCCGCGGGGTCGTCGACCGAGGTGAACCAGGTGGTGATCCCCGGGTTCTCCACGACGACCAACTGCCCCCGGACCGGCCGCACCGACGGATCGGGCACCAGCGCACGGGCGCCGAGACCGGTGCAGTTGACCACGACGGCGGCCGGCACCGCGGCCAGGTCCGCCACCGTCCGCTCCTCGACCACCCCGCCGGCCGCCGTCAGCCGCTCCCGCAGCCACACCAGATGGACCGGCATGTCGACCAACGGCAGCCGCGCCCGCACCCCGTCGCCGTCGTCCGCGGCCCGCAGCTCCGGCACCCGCGCCGCCCACGGCCCCAGGTCCGCCGGGCGGATCCCGAGATGCACGCCGTCCACCATGCGTACGCCCGTCCGCTCGGGCCGCCGTGCCAACTCCTCGTACACGACGAGGGAGGTGAGCGCCCAGTCGCCGACCAGCCGCTCCGGTTCGATGCGGTACGGCCACCACAGCGCGCCGGCCACCGCCGAGGTGGTCCGCTCGACGGGCTCCCGTGTCCACACCCGCACCCGCCGGCCGCCCTCGGCCAGCACCACGGCCGTCGTCAGCCCGACGACCCCGCCACCGACCACGATCACTTCGTCACTCGGCTCATGCTCCACGCGGGGAGATTAGAACCTCGGCGCCCGGACGGCAGGCCCCGCGCGCGGATCGCGGCGCGCGGGCGGAGGATTTCCTGGCGCCATGCGCACATCCGTGCCGCTCTGGGGATCCGCACACCGTGTCCGGCGCATGGGCGACTCTCGGCCGACGGCGCGGGGAGCCTTCGTCGTGGCCCGCGCCGTCGGGGGACCGCCGGCGGCGCCGGTGACGCGCGGCGGCCCCCGCTGAGCACCGGGGCGAACGTCCCCTGCCGGGGCACTAGGATCGGCGCTCTGATGACTGCCACCCTCGTCGCCAAGAACCTCGCCGCCGGGCACGGCGACCGCTCGCTCTTCTCCGGCCTCGACCTCGTCGTCGCGCCCGCGGACGTGATCGGTCTGGTCGGCGCCAACGGCGCCGGCAAGTCCACGCTGCTGCGGCTGCTCGCCGGTCTCGTCCGGCCCGAGCAGGGCGAACTGCGGCTCTCCCCGCCGACCGCGACCGTCGGCCACCTGCCGCAGGAGCCCGAGCGCAGGCCGGACGAGAGCGTGCGCGAGTTCCTGGCCCGCCGCACCGGCGTCGCCCGCGCGCAGCGCCAGATGGACGAGGCCACCCAGGCACTCGTCGACGGCGCGCCCGGCGCCGACGACGCCTACGCCGCCGCCCTGGAGCGCTGGCTCGGCCTGGGCGGCGCCGACCTGGAGGAGCGGACCGAGGAGGTCATCGACACGCTCGGGCTGACCGTCGGCCCCGACCAGCCGATGACCTCGCTGTCCGGCGGCCAGGCGGCCCGCGCCGGACTCGCCTCGCTGCTGCTGTCCCGCTACGACGTCTTCCTGCTCGACGAACCCACCAACGACCTCGACCTGGACGGCCTGGACCGCCTCGAACGCTTCGTGACCGGCCTGCGCGCGGGCACCGTCGTCGTCAGCCACGACCGTGAATTCCTCACCCGCACCGTCACCAAGGTCCTCGAACTCGACCTCGCCCAGCGGCAGATCAACCTCTACGGCGGCGGCTACGCGGCCTATCTGGGGGAGCGGGAGGTCGCCCGGCGGCACGCCCGGGACGACTACGAGGAGTACGCCGACAAGAAGGCCGCCCTTCAGGACCGGGCGCAGATGCAGCGCGCCTGGATGGACAAGGGCGTACGCAACGCGCGCCGCAAGGCGGGCAACGACAACGACAAGGCCGGCCGCAAGTTCCGCAGCGAGGCCAGCGAGAAACAGGCCGCGAAGGCCCGGCAGACCCAGCGCATGATCGAACGGCTGGACGTCGTCGAGGAGCCGCGCAAGGAGTGGGAACTGCACATGGAGATCGCCTCCGCGCCCCGCTCCGGCGCCGTCGTCGCCACGCTCAGGGACGCGGAGGTGCGCCGTGGGGACTTCGTCCTCGGCCCGGTGTCACTCCAGATCGACTGGGCGGACCGGATCGCCGTGACCGGCGCGAACGGCGCGGGCAAGTCGACCCTGCTCGGCGTGCTGCTCGGCCGGGTCCCGCCGACCGCCGGACACGCCGTGCTCGGCTCGGGCGTCCTGGTCGGCGAGGTGGACCAGGCCCGCGCGCTGTTCCACGGCGCGGAGTCCCTGCTGGACGCGTTCCGCGCCGCGGTCCCCGACACCGAGCCCGCCGACGTCCGCACCCTGCTCGCCAAGTTCGGCCTGAAAGCGGACCATGTGCTGCGTCCGGCCGTGACCCTCTCGCCGGGCGAGCGCACGCGGGCCGCCCTGGCACTCCTCCAGGGCCGGGGTGTGAACCTCCTGGTCCTCGACGAGCCGACCAACCATCTCGACCTGCCCGCCATCGAACAGCTCGAATCGGCCGTCGACGCCTACGAGGGCACGCTGCTCCTGGTCACCCACGACCGCCGCATGCTGGACGCCGTCCGGGTCACCCGCCGCCTGGAGGTGGCCGACGGCAAGGTCGGCGAACGCTGACCGTCCGGGCCGCCGGCCCGACACGGCCGGGCCGGCGGGGGCACCGCGCGCGTCCGGCTCCGGGCCGCCGCGGAGGACAGCGGAGGTACCCGCGGGGCGACGCCCACGTCTCCCGGCCGGCGGGGGCGCGGCGGCACGAGGCGCGCAGCCGACCGGGCGCCGGAGGCGAAGGTGGAGGCGAACGCGGAGCGAGCCGCCCGCCGGCCCCGGAGCACAGCCGTACACAGCCGTCATGCCGCTGCCGCACCGAACCGCACCGGGCCGGGCCCGGCTCCTCCCGTCGTGCCGGAGGAGCCGGGCCCGGTCCGTTCGAGCGCGTCGGTTCAGCGGCGGTCGTTTTTCGAGTCGAGGAGACCCGCGCGCCGCAGCGCGTCCGCCATCGCGCTGTTGGCGGGCGGCGGTGCCTGACGTCCGCCCCGGTCGCCGCCGCGGCCCTGTCCCTGCCGCTGGCGCTGGCCCTGCCCCTGGCGCTGGCCCTGACGCTGTTGCGGCGGGCGGCCGCCACCGCCGCGCTGCTGCTGCCCCTGCGGCGCGGCCTCGTCGTCCAGCCGCAGCGTCAGCGAGATCCGCTTGCGCGGGATGTCCACGTCGAGGACCTTCACCTTGACGATGTCCCCGGGCTTCACGACGTCCCGCGGGTCCTTGACGAACGTCCGCGACATGGCCGAGACATGGACGAGACCGTCCTGGTGGACACCGACGTCCACGAACGCCCCGAAGGCCGCCACGTTCGTGACCACGCCCTCCAGGACCATCCCGGACGCGAGGTCGGAGATCTTCTCCACGCCCTCCTTGAAGGTGGCCGTCTTGAACGCGGGCCGCGGGTCGCGGCCCGGCTTCTCCAACTCCTTGAGGATGTCGCTCACGGTCGGCAGCCCGAACGTGTCGTCGACGAACTCGGACGGCTTCAGCGAACGCAGCAGCCCCGTGTTGCCCACCAGGGCGGCCACCTCCTGACCGCTGGTCTTCACCATCCGCCGCACCACCGGGTACGCCTCCGGGTGCACGCTGGAGGCGTCCAGCGGGTCGGTGCCGCCGCGGATGCGCAGGAAGCCGGCGCACTGCTCGAACGCCTTCGGGCCCAGCCGGGCCACGTTCTTCAGCTCGGAGCGGGACGCGAACGGCCCGTTCGTGTCCCGGTGCGTCACGATGTTCTCGGCCAGGCCGGAGGAGATGCCGGACACCCGCGCGAGCAGCGGCACGGACGCCGTGTTGACGTCCACGCCCACGCCGTTCACACAGTCCTCGACCACCGCGTCCAGCGAGCGGGACAGCTTCACCTCGGACAGGTCGTGCTGGTACTGACCCACGCCGATCGACTTCGGGTCGATCTTCACCAGCTCGGCCAGCGGGTCCTGCAACCGCCGGGCGATCGAGACCGCGCCGCGCAGCGACACGTCCATGTCGGGCAGTTCCTGCGAGGCGTAGGCGGAGGCCGAGTACACCGAGGCGCCGGCCTCCGACACCATGACCTTGGTGAGCTTCAACTCCGGGTGTTTGGTGATGAGTTCACCGGCGAGCTTGTCGGTCTCCCGGGACGCCGTGCCGTTGCCGATCGCGACGAGTTCGACCGCGTGCTCCTTCGCCAGCCGGGCCAGGGTGGCGATCGCCTCGTCCCACCGGTTGGCCGGCACGTGCGGATGGATGACGTCCGTCGCCGCCACCTTGCCGGTCGCGTCGACCACGGCCACCTTCACGCCCGTACGGAAGCCGGGATCCAGGCCCAGCGTGGCACGGGTACCCGCCGGCGCGGCGAGCAGCAGGTCCCGCAGGTTGGCGGCGAACACGTCGACCGCCTCGTCCTCGGCGGCCGTGCGCAGCCGCAGGCGCAGGTCGATGCCGAGGTGGACGAGGATCCGGGTGCGCCACGCCCAGCGCACCGTGTCCTTGAGCCACTTGTCGGCCGGACGGCCACGGTCGACGATGTCGAAGCGGTGCGCCACCGTCCCCTCGTACGACGACGCGGCCGTCGGCGACTCGGCCGGCTCCTCCGGCTCCAGGACGAGGTCCAGGACCTCCTCCTTCTCGCCGCGCAGCATCGCGAGGACGCGGTGCGAGGGCAGTTCGGTGAACGGCTCGGCGAAGTCGAAGTAGTCGGCGAACTTGGCACCCGCCTCCTCCTTGCCCTCGCGCACCTTGGCGGCCAGCCGCCCCCGCGTCCACATGCGCTCGCGCAACTCGCCGATCAGGTCGGCGTCCTCCGAGAACCGCTCGGTGAGGATCGCCCGCGCGCCGTCCAGGGCGGCCTGCGGATCGGCGACGCCCTTGTCGGCGTCGACGAAGGCGGCGGCAGCGGCGGTCGGTTCGACCGTCGGGTCGCCGAGCAGACCCTCCGCCAGCGGCTCAAGACCCGCCTCGCGCGCGATCTGCGCCTTGGTCCGCCGCTTCGGCTTGTACGGCAGGTAGATGTCCTCCAGACGCGCCTTGGTCTCGGCGCCCCGGATCTGCGCCTCCAGTTCCTCGGTGAGCTTGCCCTGCTCGCGCACCGACTCCAGGATCGCCGCCCGTCGCTCCTCCAGCTCCCGGAGGTAGCGCAGCCGCTCCTCCAGCGTGCGCAGCTGCGCGTCGTCGAGCATCTCGGTCGCTTCCTTGCGGTAGCGGGCGATGAAGGGCACCGTCGAACCGCCGTCGAGCAGCTCCACCGCGGCCTTCACCTGCCGCTCCCGTACGCCGAGCTCCTCGGCGATCCTGCCTTCGATGGACCCTACTTCGAGGGACCCGGGTGTCGTCACGATCCCGTACCGCCTTCTCCACTGAGGTTGCGCGGCAATTGTGGCAGGTGGCACCGACAACCCGGGATCAGGGCGCACCCGACGCCCTGGCGCGTCGGCCCGTCCGATGGCAGGAAAGGTGGGAAACGCGTCATTGCGGCCATCCCCGGGGCCGGGAAGAATCGACGGTATGGCGCAGCGAACCGTCCTCGTCGTTCTCTTCGACGACGTGCAGAGCATCGACGTCACCGGCCCGGTGGAGGTCTTCGCCGGGGCCGAGCTGTGTTCCCCGGGGACGTACCGGATCCGTACCGCGTCCCTGGACGGGGCCGCGGTGCGTACGTCCAGCGGTCTCACCCTGGTGCCGGACGAAGCACTCGACGAGGTGTCCGGTCCGCACACGCTGCTCGTCCCCGGCGGGCCCGGCACCCGGCGGTCCGATCCCCGGCTGACCGCGTGGCTGCGCGTCCACGGCCCGCGTGCCGAGCGTCTGGTCTCCGTCTGCACGGGCGCGCTCCGGCTCGCCGAGGCCGGCCTCCTGGACGGCCTGCGGGCCACCACGCACTGGGCGTACTGCGACCGGCTGGCCCGCGACCACCCGGCCGTGCGGGTCGACGCGGACCCCATCTACGTACGCGACGGGCGGGTCGCCACCTCGGCCGGGGTCACCGCGGGCATCGACCTCGCGCTCGCCCTCGTCGAGGAGGACCTGGGCCGGGACGTCGCGCTCACGGTCGCCCGCCGTCTCGTGGTCTTCCTGCGCAGGCCCGGCAACCAGGCCCAGTTCAGCGCCCAGTTGGCGGCGCAGACCGCCCGGCGTGAACCCCTCCAGGAGGTGCAGCGGTGGATCACCGAGCATCCGGCCGCCGACCTGACCGTCGAGTCGTTGGCCGCTCGGGCCGCGCTCTCCCCGCGCCACTTCGCGCGCGCCTTCCAGGCCGAGACCGGCATGACGCCCGGCCGCTACGTCGACCGGGTACGCCTGGAACACGCCCGCCGTCTGCTGGAGGACACCGGCGACGGCATCGAGGGGGTGGCCCGGGCGAGCGGCTACGGCACGCCCGAGGCGATGCGCCGCGCCTTCACCAGGGCGCTGGGCGCGCCCCCGGCCGAATACCGCCGCCGTTTCCGCCCCGCCCCGATCGGCTGACCCCGGCCGTGCCGGCCCCCGACGCCGACCGTACCGGCCCTCCGGCCCCGACCGTGCCGCCCGTCCGGCACCAACCGTCCCGACCACCTGAGCCCCGACCACCTGAGCCCCGACCGACCTGAGCCCGGACCACCCGAGCACCGCGCCTGGACGCGTCCCGGAGGCGAGCGCGCGCCGCACACGCATGGCCCGCACCCCGAGCCGCGCACCCCGAACCGCGCACCGCGGGCCCGGCGCCGCGTCGTCGTGCCGCCCGGAAAGGAAACCCATGCAGATCGCCATCGTCCTCTTCGACCGCTTCACCGCCCTGGACGCCGTGGGACCCTACGAAACGCTCGGCCGTCTCCCCGGCGCCGAGACCGTGTTCGTCGCCGAGCACACCGGACCCGTGCGCAACGAGTCGGGAAACCTCGCGCTCACGGCCGACCGGACGCTCGCCGACGTGCCGGGCCCCGACATCGTGGTGGTCCCCGGCGGCCCCGGCCAGACCCCGCAGATGGACAATCCGGTCCTCCTGGACTGGCTGCGGGCGGCCGACGCCACCACTACCTGGACGACCTCGGTGTGCACCGGCTCGCTGCTGCTCGCCGCCGCCGGACTGCTCGACGGCCGGCGCGCCACCTCGCACTGGCTGGCGCTCGACTTCCTGAAGGGGTTCGGCGCGCGGCCGACGGGGGAGCGGGTCGTCTTCGACGGCAAGTACGTCACCGCGGCGGGTGTCTCCTCCGGCATCGACATGGGCCTCGCCCTGCTGGGCCGGATCGCCGGCGACGAACAGGCGCAGGCGGTGCAGCTGCTGACGGAGTACGACCCGCAGCCGCCCTACGACGCGGGTTCCCCCGAGAAGGCGCCCGCCCACCTGGTCGAGAGGTTCCGCACCGGCAGCCGCTTCAGCGAGGCGTAGACACGCTGAAGGTGAAGCGCGGCGGGCGGCGCTCCAGGAACGCGGCGACGCCTTCCGCGGTGTCGCCGCTGCCGCCCGCCTGCCGCGCCCAGTGGCCGTCCCGGTCCGTGCGGCCGTTCGCGAACTCCTTGGCCGCGGCCTGCGTCAGCTGCGACCGGGAGGCCAGGATCCGGCCGAACTCCGCCACCCGCTTGTCCAGTTCGCCCTCCGGCAGCACCTCGTCGACGAGACCCGTGCGCAGGGCCCGGTCCGCGTCGATCAGCTCGCCCGAGAACAGCAGGTACTTGGCGGTGGCGGGACCCACGAGCGACACCAGCCGCCGGGTCGCGGACGCCGGATAGACGATCCCGAGCTTCGCCGGAGTCACCCCGAACTGCGCCCCGGCCTCGGCGAACCGCAGGTCGCAGGCCGCCGCGAGCTGCGCCCCGCCGCCCACACAGTGACCCCGCACGGCCGCGAGCGCCGGCTTCGGGAACGCGGCGAGCGCCTCCTCGGCGGCCACGGCGAGCCGCTGCGCCTTTTCGGGCGAGTCCTTGAGGGTCGAGATGTCCGCCCCGGCGCAGAAGGTACCGCCCTCACCGGTGAGCACCAGTGCCCGCACGCCCGGATCGGCGGCCAGGGCGTCGAGCAGCGGCGGCAGCGAGCGCCACATGGCGGCCGTCATGGCGTTGCGTTTGGCCGGGTGGTGGACCACGACGGTGGCGACCGAGTCGGTGACGGAGTGCAACAGCTGAGGCTCCATGAGCCGGATGCTATCGGGCGTGGTCGGACGAGCCGTACAAACCGAAGAGTTCGCGAAGACAGCCCGCGGGCGACAGGAGCAGTCCCGCACCTGACCAGGTCATACGCCAACGGTCAGAAACGCTCGATCGCAGCTGATTTGTGTTCACTCCGGTGGGCCGGAGCGGAGCGTTGCCAACATTCCACGTGTGGTGACAATCGAGTGCGAGGGTGGCGACCGGACCATGGACGACGATGGGCGCGGGTACGGCCCGCGCCCCGGGCGAGACGACCGGCGAACGCCGGATCCACTGCCGTACGAAGGAGTCTGGCGGTTCACCGCCCCCGCCGTCGACGCGTCGGTGCCGCAGGCCCGGCACGCCGTACGGGACCTGCTCGCGCGCCAGGGCGTGCCGGTCTCGGAGGACCTGGTCCACGGGCTGTTGCTGATCGTGTCCGAACTGGTCACCAACGCGGTCAAGCACGCGGCGCTGCTGTCGCCGATGCTCGCCGTGGAGGTCGCCGTCGGCGCCGAGTGGGTGCGCGTGTCGGTGGAGGACAGCCACCCCTACCGCCCGACCGCCCTGGAGGCCGACCACGGCCGGACCGGCGGGCGGGGACTGCTCCTGGTGCGCGAGGTGGCCCGGGAGGCGGGCGGCACGCTCGATGTGGCACACACGGCGAGTGGCGGCAAGGTGATCTGGGCCGCCCTGCCGCTCAAACCCGCTCGGCCGCGGTGAGGTGCCTCACCAGCCCGCGGAATCCCCGGTCAGCTCCCTGATCGCGGGCCGGGCCGCGTCCAGGACGGTCATGAACCAGGTGGAGAAGGTGTCCCGCGCGTGCCGCTCCGCCAACTGCGCCGGGGTGACGAAGGCGGTCGCCGCGACCTCCTCGGGGTCCGGCGCCGCCGTGGCCTGCACCAGGCCGACGAACAGGTGGTTGTACTCCTGCTCGACCAGGCCCGAGGCGGGATCCGGGTGGTTGTAGCGCACCGTGCCCGCCTCCGCGAGCAACGAGGGCGACACCCCCAGCTCCTCGTGGGTGCGCCGGGCCGCCGCCGCGAACGGCGCCTCGCCCGGGTAGGGGTGGCCGCAGCAGGTGTTGGACCACACACCGGGGGAGTGGTACTTGCCGAGCGCCCGCTGCTGGAGCAGCAGCCGGCCCTGCTCGTCGAAGAGGAACACCGAGAAGGCGCGGTGCAACTGTCCCGGCGGTTGATGGGCGGCGAGCTTCTCCGCGGTGCCGATCGTCACACCCTTCTCGTCGACCAGTTCCAGCAAAATCGCCTCTGCGGTGCCGTTCGACGAACTGTGCGTCGTGCTGGCAGGTGTGATCGGCATAACCATCCTTCGCCTCGGTCTTCGCACCCCAAGTCTGCCGTACGAATCCGGCACTCCCGGCACTTCCCCGGCACGTCCGCATGTCCCGCGCGCGGGATGGACCGCGGCCGCTCCGGCCGCCGGAAGGGGGACCCGGTAGACGATCGTGCCCGACGCGTCCGCCGGGGAACCGTCCGGGGCCCCCGAACACCCGATCGAAGGGTGCGTCGGACCGCGGGGCTCCGGCGGGGTGCGTCGGGGCCTGCGTCACAGGCACACTTTCGCCTCGTGCGCCACGTGTCCGCCCGGCTCCAACCGGAAGGTGCAGTGTGCCACGTCGAAGTGGTGTCCGAGACAGCCCCGCAGGTCGTGCAGTGTCCTCTCGTGTCCGACGGCGTTGAGCGTGTCCGAGCGCACGACCATGTGTGCGGACAGCACCGGTTCGGGCTCTCCGTCCAGACGCACAGTGAACTACGGGCGGGGGGGGTATCCGGCAACGCGGTACTGAACACCGTCGTCATCCCCTCTGACCTGCGGAAACGAAGCGCAGGTCAGGGTGGCCCCCGTGCTCGGCGGGGTGCGGTGGCGCACAACCGTAGGTACAGACCTCCCCGTCGGGGCCGACCGCCGGTCGGCCGCGGGGCGGGACGCACCCGGTGTCCCGCGGCGCTGTCCGGGCGCCCTTCGCGTACAGAGACGCACGCCCCCCATGTAGAGATACATACGGAACTTCTGCTGTGCCCGCTCATGCCTGTTCTGCGGGCACAACCGCGGGACGTGGTTTGGCGGTCGGGCCCTGATCGCTGATGATGATCTCGGCAAAGGCCGGGTCAGACCGCGTCGACCGTCCCGTTAACGGCCGGTGAACAAGGTCCCCCAGGTATCCGATAACCTCTGCCGACATGCCGCCCGGGAGCCATGGACGAGCGGCGCCCCGACCCAGCAGACGACCGGCGCGGACGCGTCGGCACCCAGGGAGTGAGTTCGGTTGTCGACCGCCATCGTCACCGGTCAGCCGGTGCCCGGATCGTCACTGGAGAACGATCTGCGGTCCCTCGGCTTCGAGGTGCGGTCGGCCGCGGACGCCGCCGACGCCGCGGCACTCCTCGCCGCCGTACCGGCCGACCGCCGCGTGGCCCTCGTCGACGCGCGTTTCGTCGGCCACCCGCACGCGCTGCGCCTCGGCCTCACCGACCCCCGCTTCCCGCTCGCGGCCGTCGCGGGCGCCGTCACCGCCCGGCCGGCCGGCCGTGAGGCCCTGAGCCGCGCGCTGGCACGGCCGACCACGGCGGGCGGCGGCACGGCGCACGGCACGGACCTGGCCGTGGACAGCCTCGCCGACCGGATCGTCACCGCCCTGGACGCCGACGGCGCCGAGGTGCACCGCCCCGAGCTGGGCAGCCTGGTCGCCGCCGTCCCCGGTGATCCGCAGGCGCGCAACGAGGCACGGCAGGCCGTCGCCGCCGTCGACGACGAGGCCGTACGCCTGAAGTCGGCCGTGAAGGCCCGCGACGGTTTCTTCACCACGTTCTGCGTCAGCCCGTACTCGCGCTACCTCGCCCGCTGGTGCGCGCGTCGCGGCCTGACCCCCAACCAGGTCACCACCGCCTCGCTGATCACCGCGCTGATCGCGGCGGGCTGCGCGGCCACCGGCACCCGCGGCGGCTTCGTCGCCGCCGGACTCCTGCTGATCTTCTCCTTCGTACTGGACTGCACCGACGGCCAGCTCGCCCGCTACTCGCTGCAGTACTCCACGCTCGGCGCCTGGCTGGACGCCACCTTCGACCGGGCCAAGGAGTACGCGTACTACGCGGGCCTCGCCCTCGGCGCCGCCCGTGGCGGCGACGACGTCTGGGCCCTCGCCCTCGGCGCGATGGTCCTGCAGACCTGCCGGCACGTCGTCGACTTCTCGTTCAACGAGGCCAACCACGACGCCACCGCCAACACCAGCCCCACCGCCGCCCTCTCCGACCGGCTCGACAGCGTCGGCTGGACGGTGTGGCTGCGCCGGATGATAGTGCTGCCCATCGGCGAACGATGGGCCATGATCGCCGTCCTCACGGCCGTCGCCACCCCGCGCATCACCTTCTGGGTGCTGCTCGTCGGCTGCGCCTGCGCCGCGGCCTACACCACCGCCGGCCGGGTGCTGCGCTCGGTGACCCGCAGGGCGCACCGCACGGACCGGGCCGCGCGGGCGCTCGCGGACCTCGCGGACTCAGGTCCGCTCGCGCAGGTGCTCGCCCGTGCCGTCCCTCGGGGGCTGCCCGGTTTCGCCGTCCCCGGCGCCGCGCTCGTCGGCGGAGCCGTCGTCGTC
Source organism: Streptomyces sp. NPDC056161 (assembly GCF_042268025.1). Taxonomy (NCBI): domain Bacteria; kingdom Bacillati; phylum Actinomycetota; class Actinomycetes; order Kitasatosporales; family Streptomycetaceae; genus Streptomyces; species Streptomyces sp. NPDC056161. The sequence continues at coordinate 14,649 of NZ_JBHJUV010000042.1, read as the reverse complement.
TGCGCCGCCGCGCTGTCCGCCCCCGGCAGCCCACTGCCCGTGGCCGGAGCCGTCGTCTACGCCGTGACCTCGGGCCTCGCCGTCGCCCGCCCCCTCAAGGGCACCCTCGACTGGCTGGTCCCGCCCTTCTTCCGGGCCGCCGAGTACGGCACCGTGCTCGCCCTCGCGGCCATATCCGGGGTGAACGGAACCCTTCCTGCGGCTTTCGGCCTGGTGGCCGCCGTCGCCTACCATCACTACGACACGGTGTACCGGATCCGCGGTGACGCCGGAGCGCCGCCGTCCTGGCTGGTGCGCGCCATCGGGGGGCACGAGGGGCGGACGCTGCTCGTCACCGTTCTGGCCGCGGTGCTCACCGCCGCGCAGTTCAAGGTCGCGCTCACGGTCCTCGCCGTGGTCGTCGCCCTGCTGGTGCTCGCCGAGAGCATCCGCTTCTGGGTGGCCTCCCACCTGGGTGGCGCGCCCGCCGTACACGACGAAGGAGAACCCGCATGATCGGCCTCGTGCTCGCGGCCGGCGCCGGACGGCGCCTGCGGCCCTACACGGACAGCCTCCCCAAGGCTCTGGTGCCGGTGCGTGACGCGGGTCGGTCGGGGATAGAGGACCAGGCCACGGTGCTCGACCTCACCCTCGGCAACTTCGCCGAGATCGGCCTGACCGAGGCCGCGATCATCGTCGGGTACCGCAAGGAGGCCGTCTACGAGCGCAAGGCGGCCCTGGAGCGGACGTACGGCCTGAAGCTCACTCTCATCGACAACGACAAGGCCGAGGAGTGGAACAACGCCTACTCCCTGTGGTGCGGCCGTGACGCCCTCAAGGACGGTGCGATCCTCGCCAACGGCGACACCGTCCACCCGGTCTCCGTCGAACGGACCCTGCTGGACGCCCGCGGCGGCGACAAGAAGATCATCCTCGCCGTGGACACGGTGAAGTCGCTGGCCGACGAGGAGATGAAGGTCGTCGCCGACCCCGGCAGGGGCATGCGGCGGATCACCAAGCTGATGGACCCGGCCGAGGCCACCGGCGAGTACATCGGCGTCACCCTCATCGAGGGCGACGCCGCCCCCGAACTGGCCGCCGCGCTCAAGACCGTGTGGGAGGCCGATCCGCAGCAGTTCTACGAGCACGGCTACCAGGAACTCGTCGACCACGGCTTCCGCATCGACGTGGCTCCGATCGGCGATGTGCGCTGGGTCGAGATCGACAACCACGACGATCTCGCCCGGGGACGGGAGATCGCGTGCCAGTACTGACCCGGCTCATCCCCTCGCCGGTCGTGGTGGACATCCGCCCGGGTGCCCTCGACGACCTGGCCGGTGTGCTGGCCGACGAACGCATCTCGCACTCCGGGCGGCTGGCCGTCGCCGTCAGCGGCGGCTCCGGCGCGCTGCTGCGCGAGCGGGTCGCCCCCTCACTGCCGGGCGCCTCCTGGTACGAGGTCGGCGGCGGCACCCTCGACGACGCGGTCCGGCTGGCCGGGGCCATAAAGGCCGGCCGCTACGACGCGGTGGTGGGCCTCGGCGGCGGCAAGATCATCGACTGCGCCAAGTTCGCCGCGGCCCGGGTCGGCCTGCCGCTGGTCGCCGTCCCGACGAACCTCGCGCACGACGGCCTGTGCTCGCCCGTCGCCACCCTCGACAACGACGCGGGCCGCGGCTCGTACGGCGTGCCCAACCCGATCGCGGTCGTCATCGACCTGGACGTGATCCACGAGGCCCCCGTCCGGTTCGTCCGCTCGGGCATCGGCGACGCGGTCTCCAACGTCAACGCGATCGCCGACTGGGAGCTGGCGAACCGTGTCACCGGCGAGAAGATCGACGGCCTGGCCGCGGCGATGGCCCGGCAGGCCGGCGAGGCCGTACTGCGGCACCCGGGCGGCATCGGCGACAACGACTTCCTCCAGGTGCTCGCCGAAGCGCTGGTCCTCAGCGGGGTCGCGATGTCCGTGTCGGGCGACTCCCGCCCCTCCTCCGGCTCCTGCCACGAGATCAACCACGCCTTCGACCTGCTGTTCCCCCAGCGCGCGGCGAGCCACGGCGAGCAGTGCGGGCTGGGCGCGGCCTTCGCGATGTACCTGCGGGGGGCGCACGAGGAAGCGGCGCACATGGCCGAGGTGCTGCGCAGGCACGGCCTGCCCGTCCTGCCGCACGAGATCGGCTTCACGGCGGACGAATTCGTCCGGGTCGTGGAGTTCGCTCCGGAGACCCGGCCGGGCCGCTACACGATCCTCGAACACCTCGACCTCAAAACCCATCAGATCAAGGACATCTACGTCGACTATGTCAAGGCCATCGGTAGCTGAACTGCGTACGGTCGTCCATCCCCCCGGGGTCAAGGACCGGCGCAGCGGCGAGCACTGGATGGGGCGCCTCTACATGCGCGAGGTGTCCCTGCGCGTGGACCGTTATCTGGTCACCACGCGGGTCACGCCCAACCAGCTCACCTACCTGATGACCGTCTTCGGCGTCCTCGCCGCCCCGGCCCTGCTGGTGCCGGGGATCGCGGGCGCCGTGCTCGGCGTGCTGGCGGTCCAGCTGTACCTGCTGCTGGACTGCGTCGACGGCGAGGTCGCCCGCTGGAAGCAGCAGTACTCGCTCGGCGGGGTCTACCTGGACCGGGTCGGTGCCTATCTGACCGATGCCGCGGTCCTGGTCGGCCTGGGGCTGCGCGCCGCCGACCTGTGGGGGCCCGGCCGGATCGACTGGCTGTGGGCCTTCCTCGGGACGCTTGCCGCGCTCGGCGCGATCCTCGTCAAGGCCGAGACGGACCTCGTCGGCGTGGCCCGTCACCAGGGCGGGCTGCCGCCGGTCGCGGAATCCGCCGCCGAGCCGCGCTCGTCCGGGATGGCGCTGGCCCGCAGGGCCGCCGCGGCCCTCAAGTTCCACCGGCTGATCCTCGGGATCGAGGCCACCCTGCTGATCCTCGTCCTGGCCGTGGCGGACGAGATCAGGGGCGATCTGTTCTTCACCCGGCTGGGTACCGCGCTGCTGGCCGGCATCGCGCTGGTGCAGACCCTGCTGCATCTGGTGTCCGTCCTCGTCTCCAGCCGGCTGCGGTGAGCGCCGTGGACACCTCCCCACCGCTGAGAGTCGGCGCGGTGATCATCACCATGGGAAACCGCCCCGACGAACTGCGCGCCCTGCTCGACTCGGTCGCCAAACAGGACGGCGACCCGGTCGAGGTGGTCGTCGTCGGCAACGGCTCGCCCGTGCCGGACGTCCCCGAGGGCGTACGCACCATGGAACTGCCCGAGAACCTGGGCATACCGGGCGGTCGCAACGTGGGCACGGAAGCCTTCGGACCCGGCGGCCGCGACGTCGACATACTCCTCTTCCTCGACGACGACGGACTGCTCGCCCGCCACGACACCGCCGAGCTGTGCCGCACGGCCTTCGCCGCGGACCCGCGGCTCGGCATCGTCAGCTTCCGCATCGCCGATCCGGAGACCGGCGAGACCCAGCGCCGGCACGTGCCGCGGCTGCGCGCCGCCGACCCGATGCGCTCCTCCCGGGTCACCACCTTCCTCGGCGGTGCCAACGCCGTCCGCACCCGGGTCTTCGCCGAGGTCGGCGGCCTGCCGGACGCGTTCTTCTACGCCCACGAGGAGACCGACCTGGCCTGGCGCGCCCTGGACGCGGGCTGGATGATCGACTACCGCTCCGACATGGTGCTGTACCACCCGACGACCGCCCCCTCCCGGCACGCGGTGTACCACCGCATGGTCGCCCGCAACCGGGTCTGGCTGGCCCGCCGCAACCTCCCCGCGCTCCTGGTCCCGGTGTATCTGGGGGTCTGGCTGCTGCTCACCCTGGTGCGCCGCCCCTCCCGCTCGGCCCTGCAAGCCTGGTTCGGCGGGTTCCGGGAGGGCTGGGCCACCGCGTGCGGGCCGCGCCGGCCCATGAAGTGGCGTACGGTGTGGCGGCTGACCCGACTGGGCCGGCCCCCGGTGATCTGACAAGCTCGGTCCAAGGGGGCCGCGCGGCGCCTGGACGAACTCGATGACGCATTCGAAGAGGAAAGTTTCCACGCGTGAGTGAGACAGCGCACGACGGCGGGATCGCGACGACCGCGGCCCGGTCGTCCGACGAGGGACTGACGCCGGGGCAGCTCGCCGTCAAGTACGGGCTGACCGTGAGCGGCGCCCGGCCCTCGCTCGGTGAGTACGTCCGGCAGCTCTGGGGGCGGCGGCACTTCATCCTCGCCTTCTCCCAGGCGAAGCTGACGGCCCAGTACAGCCAGGCCAAACTCGGCCAGGTGTGGCAGGTGGCCACCCCGCTGCTGAACGCGGCCGTCTATTACTTCATCTTCGGCCTGATCCTCCACGCCAGCCGGGGCATGTCGCACGACGTGTACATCCCGTTCCTGGTGACCGGTGTGTTCGTGTTCACCTTCACACAGAGTTCGATCATGTCGGGCGTCCGCGCGATCTCCGGCAACCTGGGTCTGGTGCGGGCCCTGCACTTCCCGCGGGCCTCGCTGCCGATCTCGTTCGCGCTCCAGCAGCTCCAGCAGCTGCTGTTCTCGATGATCGTGCTGTTCGTGGTGGCGGTGGGCTTCGGCAGCTATCCCGGCCTGTCCTGGCTGCTGATCGTGCCGGCGCTCGCGCTGCAGTTCCTCTTCAACACCGGGCTCGCGCTGGTCATCGCCCGCCTGGGCGCTGGGACGCCGGACCTGGCCCAGCTGATGCCGTTCGTACTGCGGACCTGGATGTACACCTCCGGCGTCATGTTCTCGATCAACAAGATGCTCGAAGGCCGTCCCGAGTGGATCGTGCGCGTGCTCCAGGTCAATCCGGCCGCGGTCTACATGGACCTGATGCGCTTCGCGCTCATCGACGGCTACGGCTCCGCGAACCTCCCGCCGCACGTCTGGGGCATCGCCCTGTTCTGGGCCGTGGCCGCCTTCGCCGGGGGGTTCGTGTACTTCTGGAAGGCGGAGGAGAGGTACGGCCGTGGCTGAGCAGAACACCGGACAGCCCGTCCCGACCGTCATCGCGGAGGACCTGCACATCGTCTACCGCGTCAACGGCGCCCGTACCGGCAGGGGCAGCGCCACCGCCGCCCTCAGCCGCATCCTCGGGCGGGGCTCCGACGACGCGGCACGCGGCGTGCGCAAGGTGCACGCCGTACGCGGCGTGTCGTTCATCGCCTACCGGGGCGAGGCCGTCGGCCTGATCGGCTCCAACGGGTCCGGCAAGTCCACCCTGCTGCGGGCCATCGCCGGGCTGCTGCCCGCCGAGAGCGGCAAGGTCTACACCAACGGCCAGCCCTCGCTGCTCGGGGTGAACGCGGCCCTGATGAACGACCTCACCGGCGAGCGCAACGTCATCCTCGGCGGTCTGGCCATGGGGATGTCACGTGAAGAGGTCAGGGAGCGCTACCAGGACATCGTCGACTTCTCCGGCATCAACGAGAAGGGCGACTTCATCACCCTGCCCATGCGCACCTACTCCTCCGGCATGGCGGCCCGGCTGCGGTTCTCCATCGCCGCGGCCAAGGACCACGACGTCCTCATGATCGACGAGGCGCTGGCCACCGGTGACCGCAAGTTCCAGCGGCGCTCCGAGGACCGCATCCGGGCGCTGCGCAGGGAAGCCGGCACCGTGTTTCTGGTCAGCCACAACAACAAGTCCATCCGGGACACCTGCGACCGGGTCCTGTGGCTGGAGCGCGGTGAACTGCGGATGGACGGACCGACCGACGAGGTCCTCAAGGAGTACGAGAAGTTCACGGGCAAGTAGCCCGACACGCCCGGGGCCCCGCCGGAACCTTTCCGGCGGGGCCCTTCGTGTGCAAAAGAAACGTCAACTCGGGGTCCGTCAAGGAATCTTGGCGGCAATCGGTGTGTTGTTGTGATGTGCAGGACACCCCCACGGACCTCGCTGCGTTGTACAACGTAAACTGTATCGGTCCCGGAAAGTGGCAAGTGGGGCGATAATGCGCGACACCCTCCGCCGGGCGCCGTCACGGACGGCTGGGCGGCGTGTCCGAAATAGTGTGTATTGGTTTGGCAGTGTAGAACGGGAGATGTGACGGCAATGGCTACGGAAACTCCCCAGCTCAGCGCAGCATGTGCCGTCCCCGCCCCGGGCAGTGCCCGGTGACGGGAATCGACACGGCGCGCCTGGGAAGCCCGGAGCGCGGCACGCTCGACAAGGCCGCGGGCGAGAACTTCCCCGTGGCTCCGTTCTTCCTGCCCAGAGTCTGGCGCGACGACCTGATGGCGGTCTACGGCTTCGCCCGCCTCGTCGACGACATCGGCGACGGAGACCTCGCCCCGGGCGGCGCCGACGCGCGGCTGCTCGGCGTGTCGCCCGCGGACGCGGAGGACCGGCTCGTCCTCCTCGACGCCTTCGAGGCCGATCTGCGCCGCGTCTTCGACGCCACCCCGCGCCACCCGTTGCTGCTGCGCCTCCAGCCCACGGTGCGCCGCTGCTCCCTGACCCCCGAGCCCTTCCTCGGCCTGATCGCGGCCAACCGTCAGGACCAGCTCGTCAAGCGGTACGAGACCTACGACGACCTCCTCGCGTACTGCGAACTGTCCGCCAACCCCGTCGGCCGCCTCGTCCTCGCCGTCACCGGCACCTCGACCCCCGAGCGGATCCGTCTCTCCGACTCGATCTGCACCGCGTTGCAGATCGTCGAACACCTCCAGGACGTGGCCGAGGACCTCGGCCGCGACCGGATCTATCTGCCGGCCGAGGACATGAAGCGTTTTCATGTCCAGGAGGCGGATCTCGCCGCGAAAACCACGGGCGCATCGGCGCGCGCCCTGGTTGCGTACGAAGCTCAACGCGCCCGCGACCTCCTGAATGAAGGCGCCCCCCTGGTGGGTAGCGTCCACGGCAGGTTGAAGCTGCTGCTCGCGGGATTCGTGGCGGGGGGGAGGGCGGCGATCCGGGCGATCGCCGCTGCCGAATACGACGTACTTCCCGGCCCGCCCAAGCCCGGCAAGGTCCAGTTGCTGCGCGAGGTGGGCGTGACTCTGCGAGGAGAGGGGTGATCCGGGCTGTGGAGCCGGAAGTGAACGTGTCCGCACCGGTACTCGCCGCCTATAGCTACTGCGAGGCCGTGACCGGGCAGCAGGCCCGCAACTTCGCATACGGCATCAGGCTGCTGTCGACGCCCAAGCGGCGCGCGATGTCGGCGCTGTACGCCTTGTCCCGGCGTGTCGACGACATCGGCGACGGTGAGCTGGCGGACGACGTCAAGGCCACGCGGCTCGACGAGACCCGGGCACTGCTCGCCCGGGTCCGTGAGGGCTCGGTCGCCGAGGACGACACCGACCCGGTCGCCGTCGCCCTCGCCCATGCCGCGCGGGTGTTCCCGATCCCGCTCGGGGGCCTGGACGAACTCATCGACGGCGTGCAGATGGACGTCCGCGGTGAGGCGTACGAGACCTGGGACGACCTGAAGGTGTACTGCCGCTGCGTGGCCGGGGCCATCGGCCGGCTCTCGCTCGGCGTGTTCGGCACGGAACCGGGGGCCCGCGGCGCCGAGCGCGCCTCCGAGTACGCCGACACCCTGGGTCTCGCCCTTCAGCTGACCAACATCCTCCGGGACGTCCGGGAGGACGCCGAGGGCGGCCGTACCTATCTGCCGGCCGACGACCTCGCCAAGTTCGGCTGCTCGGCCGGGTTCAACGGACCGACGCCGCCCGAGGGTTCCGACTTCGCGGGTCTCGTGCACTTCGAGGTGCGGCGGGCCCGCGCCCTGTTCGCCGAGGGCTACCAGCTGCTGCCCATGCTCGACCGGCGCAGCGGCGCGTGCGTCGCCGCCATGGCCGGGATCTACCGCCGGCTGCTCGACCGCATCGAGCGCGAGCCCGAGGCCGTGCTGCGCGGCCGGGTCTCGCTGCCCGGCCACGAGAAGGCGTACGTCGCCGTGCGCGGGCTGTCCGGACTCGACGCCCGGCACGTGGCCCGGCAGACCGTCAGGAGGCGTGCCTGATGGACGCGAGAGGACAGGAAGACTCCGGCGACTCCGCCGGGGAACGAGCAACCCTCCGGTGCGGCGTGGCGTCCCTGACTGAGATGACCCGCCGCGTGCCGTACCACCGGCGTGGCGGGCGGGCACGGGAGGACGCACGATGACCGACGGCAAGCGGTCCGAGGGACCGCAGGCGGACATCCCGGGGCACACCGGACGCAGCGCCGTCGTGGTCGGCGGCGGTCTCGCCGGTGTCACGGCCGCGCTCGCGCTCGCCGACGCCGGCGTCCGCGTCACGCTGCTGGAGAGCAGGCCCAGACTGGGCGGCCTCGCCTTCTCCTTCCAACGCGGCGACCTGACTGTCGACAACGGCCAGCACGTGTACCTGCGCTGCTGCACCGCCTACCGCTGGTTCCTCGACCGGATCGGGGGAACGGAGCTGGCGCCGGTGCAGAACCGCCTCGACGTACCCGTCCTCGACCTCGCCAGACCCGAGGGACGGCGACTCGGCAGACTGCGGCGCGATCCGCTGCCCGTACCCCTGCACCTGGGCCGGAGTCTGGCCTCGTATCCGCACCTGTCACTCGCCGAGCGGGCCAAGGTGGGGCGTGCCGCGCTCGCGCTCAAGGGGCTCGACCTCGCCGATCCGACCCTGGACACACAGGACTTCGGCGGCTGGCTGGCCGCTCACGGCCAGTCGGCGCGCGCCGTCGAGGCCCTCTGGGACCTGGTCGGGGTCGCCACTCTCAACGCGGTCGCGGGCGACGCCTCGCTCGGGCTCGCCGCGATGGTGTTCAAGACCGGTCTGCTGTCCGACCCGGGCGCCGCCGACATCGGCTGGGCTCATGTGCCCCTGGGTGAACTGCACGACCGTCTGGCTCGCAAGGCGCTCGACTCCGCGGGTGTCCGTACCGAGATCCGTACACGTGTCACCTCCGTCTCCACTGACGAGAACGGTGGATGGAGCGTTCAGGTTCCCGGTGAGACGCTGCGTTCTGACGCGGTCGTGCTCGCCGTGCCTCAGCGCGAGGCCCACGGTCTGCTCCCGCCCGGCGCCCTCGACGACCCCGACCGGCTGCTGCGGATCGGCACCGCGCCCATCCTCAACGTCCATGTGATCTACGACCGTACGGTGCTGAACAGGCCGTTCTTCGCGGCCCTGGGCACCCCGGTGCAGTGGGTCTTCGACCGCACCCACGCCTCCGGGCTGCGCACCGGCCAGTATCTGGCCCTGTCCCAGTCGGCCGTGCAGGACGAGATCGACACCCCCGTGGCCGTGCTGCGCGAGCGCTACCTGCCCGAACTGGAGCGGCTGCTCCCCGGCGCGCGCCGGGCGGAAGTGAAGGACTTCTTCGTGACCCGGGAGCGCACGGCGACGTTCGCTCCCACGCCAGGCGTCGGACGGCTGCGGCCCGGCGCCCGTACCAATGCCCCCGGCCTCTGGCTGGCCGGAGCGTGGACCGCCACCGGGTGGCCCGCGACCATGGAGAGTGCGGTCCGCAGCGGCGTGAGTGCCGCAGACGCGGCGCTCAGCGCCCTGGGCCGGCCCCGCCCGAGTCACCTCTTCGCGTTCGAGGAGGCGGCCTGATGCCCGATCGGCATGCGGCAGGCCCCCGCACCCCCCGTACTGCAAGAAGAGGAGAGACCGTGCCCACTGTGCCCGAGGCCGCGACGGCCGCTCAAGCGACCGCGGTGGACGTGACCGCGCTCCTGGAGCGTGGCCGGACCCTGGCCACACCGGTACTGCGGGCGGCCGTCGACCGCCTGGCCCCGCCCATGGACACCGTGGCCGCCTATCACTTCGGCTGGATCGATGCCCAGGGCAACCCCGCCGACTCGGACGGCGGCAAGGCCGTGCGCCCCGCGCTCGCCGTGCTGTCCGCCGAGGTCACCGGCGGTGCGCCGGAGGCCGGTATCCCCGGTGCGGTCGCCGTCGAACTGGTCCACAACTTCTCGTTGCTGCACGACGACCTGATGGACGGCGACGAACAGCGCCGGCACCGCGACACCGTCTGGAAGGTGCACGGCCCCGCCCAGGCCATCCTGGTCGGCGACGCCCTGTTCGCCCTCGCCAACGAGGTGCTGCTGGAACTGGCCACGGTCGAGGCGGGCCGTGCGACCCGCCGGCTGACCACCGCCACCCGGGCCCTGATCGACGGTCAGGCACAGGACATCTCCTACGAGCACCGCGACCGCGTCAGCGTCGCGGAGTGCCTGGAGATGGAGGGCAACAAGACCGGAGCCCTGCTCGCCTGCGCCTCCTCCATCGGCGCGGTGCTCGGCGGCGCGGACGACCGCACCGCCGACACGCTGGAGAAGTACGGCTACCACCTCGGCCTGGCCTTCCAGGCCGTCGACGACCTGCTCGGCATCTGGGGCGACCCGGAGGCCACCGGTAAGCAGACCTGGAGCGACCTGCGCCAGCGCAAGAAATCCCTGCCGGTCGTGGCCGCGCTCGCGGCGGGCGGCTCCGCCTCGGAGCGGCTCGGCGAGATGCTCGCCGCCGACGCCAAGAGCAGCGACTTCGAGAACTTCTCCGAGGAGGAGTTCGCGGCCCGTGCGGCCCTCATCGAGGAAGCGGGCGGCCGTGAGTGGACCGCCGAGGAGGCGCGCCGCCAGTACACCATCGCCATCGAAGCCTTGAACGCCATCGACATGCCCGAGCAGGTTCGGGCCCGGTTCACGGCGCTCGCCGACTTCGTAGTAGTCCGAAAGAGATGATCACTATCAGTCGAATGACCCTCGCGTAGTCGCCGGCCGGTGTCGAGGGATGACAGACATCGGCCGACGGCGGACCCACAGCAGCACGACTTGCACGACTGCAAGAAGGGGAAGCCATGACAGCGACGACCGACGGAAGCACCGGGGCCACTCTGCCGCCCCGCGCTGCCTCGGCCAGCGAAGTCCAGCTCACAACCCCCGCGGCGGACGGGGTAAAACACGCCGCCACACGCGCCGTACAGCGCGCCACCGACTTCCTGCTCACGCAGCAGGACGCCGAGGGCTGGTGGAAGGGCGACCTCGAAACTAACGTCACCATGGACGCCGAGGATCTGCTCCTGCGCCAGTTCCTGGGCATCCGCGACGAGGCGACGACTCGCGGCGCGGCTCTCTACATCCGCGGCGAACAGCGCGCGGACGGCGCCTGGGCCACCTTCTACGGCGGCCCCGGTGAACTCTCGACCACCATCGAGGCGTACGTCGCCCTCCGGCTGGCCGGCGACGCGCCCGACGAACCGCACATGGCCAAGGCGTCCGCCTGGGTCCGCGAGCGCGGCGGGATCGCCGCCGCCCGCGTGTTCACGCGGATCTGGCTGGCCCTGTTCGGCTGGTGGAAGTGGGAGGACCTGCCGGAACTCCCGCCCGAGCTGATGTATTTCCCGAAGTGGTTCCCACTGAACATCTACAACTTCGGGTCCTGGGCGCGGCAGACCATCGTGCCGCTCACCATCGTCTCGGCGAAGCGCCCGGTGCGTCCCGCGCCGTTCGCGCTGGACGAGCTGCACACCGATCCGGCGCGCCCCAATCCGCCGCAGCCGCTCGCTCCGGCGCTGAGCTGGGACGGCCTGTTCCAGCGGCTGGACAAGGTGGTACGCGGCTACCGCACGGTCGCCGTGCGCCGGCTGCGCGGCGCCGCGATGAACTCCGCGGCCCGCTGGATCATCGAGCGGCAGGAGAACGACGGCTGCTTCGGCGGCATCCAGCCGCCGGCCGTCTACTCGGTCATCGCCCTGCACCTGCTGGGCTACGACCTCGACCACCCGGTGATGCGGGCGGGCCTGGAGTCGCTTGACCGGTACGCCGTGTGGCGCGAGGACGGCTCCCGCATGATCGAGGCATGCCAGTCCCCGGTGTGGGACACCTGCCTGGCCGTGATCGCCCTCGCCGACGCGGGTGTGCCCGCCGAGCACCCGCGGCTGGTCAAGGCCGCCGACTGGATGCTCGGCGAGGAGATCGTGCGGCCCGGCGACTGGTCGGTCAAGCGGCCCGGACTCCCGCCGAGCGGCTGGGCGTTCGAGTTCCACAACGACAACTACCCCGACACCGACGACACCGCCGAGGTGCTGCTCGCCCTGCGCCGGGTCAGGCACCACGACCCGGACCGGGTCGAGAAGGCCATCGGACGCGGGGTGCGCTGGCTGTTCGGCATGCAGTCGAAGAACGGGGCGTGGGGCGCCTTCGACGCCGACAACACCAGCCCGTTCCCCAACCGGCTGCCGTTCTGCGACTTCGGCGAGGTCATCGACCCGCCGTCGGCCGACGTCACCGCGCATGTCGTCGAGATGCTCGCGGTCGAGGGCCTGGCCGACGACCCGCGCACCCGGCGCGGCGTCGACTGGCTGCTGGCCGCACAGGAACCGGACGGCTCGTGGTTCGGACGCTGGGGCGTGAACTACCTCTACGGCACCGGATCCGCGGTGCCCGCGCTGGTCGCGGCCGGGCTGCCCACCTCGCACCCGGCGATCCGGCGCGCCGTCTCCTGGCTGGAGTCGACCCAGAACGACGACGGCGGCTGGGGCGAGGACCTGCGCTCCTACGACGACGACAAGGACTGGAGCGGGCGCGGCGCCTCGACCCCCTCGCAGACCGGGTGGGCGCTGATGGCGCTGCTGGCGGCCGGGGAGAAGGAGTCCAAGGCCGTCGAGCGCGGCGTCCAGTGGCTGGCCGAGACCCAGCGTGAGGACGGCTCCTGGGACGAGCCGTACTTCACGGGCACCGGCTTCCCCTGGGACTTCTCCATCAACTACCACCTCTACCGGCAGGTGTTCCCGCTCACCGCGCTCGGCCGGTACGTGCACGGCGAGCCCTTCACCGACCGGGGTGTAGGAGCGCCCCGAGTCGACGGAGAGGGGGGCTGATGAGTGCCCAGCCCGCCCCGCTGCTGATCGCCTGCGCGCTCGGCATCGAGCACTTCGCCCTGCGCGCGGGCGAGCGTGGCGGGGCCGACGGGCCGGTCACGGTCCTGCGGACCGGCATGGGGCCGAGGGCGGCGGAACGCTCCGTCGCCCGGGCCCTCGCCGAACCGGCGCTCGCCGGGGCCGCCGTGGTGGCCACCGGCTTCTGCGCGGGGCTCGCCCCCGGTATGCACCCCGGCGACCTGGTCGTCGCCGAGGAGACCCGGGACCCGCGGGGCGACGTCCCCTGCGCGGGGACCGAACTGCTCGTCAAGGAGCTCACCCGGACCGTGCCCGGACGCACGGTCCACACCGGCCCGCTCACCGGCTCCGACCACGTGGTCCGGGGCAACGAGCGGTCGGATCTCCTCGACACCGGCGCGATCGCGGTCGACATGGAGTCGGCCGCCACGCTCCTGAGCGCCGTGCGGACGGGCGAGCGACCCGTTGCCGCGGTCCGGGTGGTCGTGGACGCTCCGGAACATGAACTCGTCCGGATCGGCACGGTGCGCGGTGGAATATCCGCTTTCCGTGTTCTTCGCTCAGTCCTTCCTGCATTTTTTGAATGGCACCGTTCTTTGCTGCTCCCTCGGAGGTGAGCCAGATGGCCATGCCACTGCGCCAGTCCATCAAGGTCGCTACGTACCTGGCTGAACAGAAATTCCGCAAGCGCGACAAGTTCCCGCTCATCGTCGAGCTGGAACCGTTGTTCGCCTGCAATCTCAAGTGCGAGGGCTGCGGCAAGATCCAGCACCCGGCCGGGGTGCTCAAGCAGCGCATGCCGGTGGCCCAGGCCGTCGGCGCGGTGCTGGAGTCCGGCGCGCCGATGGTGTCGATCGCCGGCGGCGAGCCCCTCATGCACCCGCAGATCGACGAGATCGTGCGGCAGTTGGTGGCCAAGCGGAAATTCGTCTTCCTGTGCACCAACGCCATGCTGTTGCGCAAGAAGATGGACAAGTTCACGCCCTCGCCCTACTTCGCCTTCGCCGTGCACATCGACGGGCTGCGCGAGCGGCACGACGAGTCCGTCGCCAAGGAAGGTGTGTTCGACGAGGCCGTGGCGGCGATCAAGGAGGCCAAGCGGCGCGGCTTCCGGGTCACCACCAACTCGACCTTCTTCAACACGGACACCCCGCAGACGATCGTCGAGGTGCTCAACTTCCTCAACGACGACCTCCAGGTCGACGAGATGATGATCTCGCCCGCCTACGCCTACGAGAAGGCCCCCGACCAGGAGCACTTCCTCGGCGTCGAGCAGACCCGCGAACTGTTCAAGAAGGCGTTCTCGGGCGGCAACCGGCGGCGGTGGCGGCTCAACCACTCCCCGCTCTTCCTGGACTTCCTGGAGGGCAAGGTCGACTTCCCGTGCACCGCGTGGGCGATCCCGAACTACTCGCTCTTCGGCTGGCAGCGCCCCTGCTACCTGATGAGCGACGGGTATGTGCCGACGTACCGCGAACTGATCGAGAAGACCGACTGGGACAAGTACGGCCGCGGCAAGGACCCGCGCTGCGCCAACTGCATGGCGCACTGCGGCTACGAGCCCACCGCCGTGCTCGCGACCATGGGATCGCTCAAGGAGTCGCTGCGCGCCATGCGTGAGACGGTCTCCGGGAACCGGGAGTGACACGTATGACCGCAATTTCGCTCGGCGTCCCCGAAATCCCGCCCCGGCCGATCGCCGAGCGCCGCGTGTCGCGGCAGATCCATGTCGGTTCGGTGGCGGTGGGTGGGGACGCGCCTGTCTCGGTCCAGTCGATGACGACGACGCGTACGTCGGATGTCGGTGCGACGTTGCAGCAGATCGCGGAGTTGACGGCGTCGGG
>NZ_JBHJUV010000041.1:6185-91837 GCF_042268025.1 Streptomyces sp. NPDC056161 | reverse complement strand
AGCTCACCACTGTCCGCGACGGACAGGCCCAGCAGCAGACCGAGCAGCGTCGTCTTGCCCGCGCCGTTCGGCCCCACCAGGCCATGGATCTGACCTTGCGCCACATCCAGGTCTACGCCGTCGAGCGCGACGACCTCGCCGAAACGTTTCGCGATGCCGCGCGCCCGGACCGCCGGGGGTGTGTCCATGAGTCCCTTCCTTCGAAAGCCTCAGGAACCTTAGGTGGGACACACATCGTTTGGCATGGACAGACGATTGAACGTTCGCGGAACGGATCGTCAAGGAGGGTCAAGAATCGGCAAGGTGTATGCAGAAGCGGCTTGCGACCGGCCTGATTTGGGCAAACGCGCCCGGACCTCTCGGTTCGAGGAGCCGGAGGACGCGTCGAGCCCCACGAGCGGCGAGCCCAGGAGCGTCACGCCCGTGAACCGCTGGGCCCGTGAACCGCTGGGCCCGTGAGCCCGTGAGTCGGTGACCCCGTACGACAGGCCGGTCGCACCGGCCGGACGGACCGGACGGACGGGCCGGCCGGACGCACGGGCCGGTCGGGGTTCGGTGTCACGGGCCGGGGGTGACCGTGGTCACCTCCGGGCGGTGTACGGCGAAGGTCCAGCGGTTGGCGGCCAGGGCGTCGTGGGGTTGCGGGCGGGGGCCGCGGCCCAGACGGTGGCTGAAGTCGAAGGGGGTAGAGGTCCGCGTGTGCCAGCCGTGCTGGGTGAGGTCGGCGGCCGAATCCGGCCTCGGGTCCGGGTCGAACAGGCCGAGGAGATCGACTCCGATGCGGTCGCGGGCCGCCGTGTAGACCGGGGAGTTGCGGACCGCGGCCGTCTCGACGCCCCGTTTCACCTCGTACACGAGGGTGCTCCCGGCGGCACTGTGGGCGCTGACGGCGGCGAGGACGCGGCGCTCCGCGGCCGACGGGAGATAGAGGAACAGCCCCTCCGCGACCCAGGCCGTCGGACGGGCCGGGTCGAAACCCGCGGCGGTCAGGGCGTCCGGCCAGGTGTCCAGGCGCAGGTCCGCGGCGATCGTCACACGAGTGGCGCGGGGCGTGGTCCCCAGGGTGTCCAACGTGCGCTGTTTGAAGGCGAGTACCGGTTCCTGGTCGATCTCGAAGACGGCGCTGCCCTGCGGCCAGGGCAGCCGGTAGGCGCGGGAGTCCAGTCCGGCGCCGAGCAGCACCACCTGTCGGATGCCCGCCTCGGCGGACTCCAGCAGGTGGTCGTCGAACGCCCGGGTGCGCAGCCCGAAGTAGCGGCCGAGCCTGCCCCACAGCGGGTCGGCTTCCCCGTCGGGCACCTCCTCGGGACGTGTCGGCCAGCCCGCGCAGGCGGGGGCGGCGCGGACGAAGTGCCCGGCATACTCGTCCCGCGCCAGCGCGTCCGGTCTGCCGGTCTCGACGGCCCGCGCGGCGGCCACCATGAGCGCGGTCAGTCCGACGCCTCCGTCGACGCCTGCTGTGTCCGGGACGGGAGCGGCCATGACTCCGCCTCCTCCTCTTCCTCTTCGGGGTGTCGGGTCCATACGGCGGTGCGGTCGTACGGGGTGACGCGGGCGCCGTAGAGGCGGCGCATGAACCGCAGGATCTGCTCGTCGGGGGTGTGCAGGGCGGTGGTGCAGTCGCCGAGGACCGTGATGTGGAAGCCCTTCTGGAACGCGGTGCGGGCGGTGCTGTCCACGCAGACGTCCGTGAAGAGGCCCGCGAAGGCCAGGTGCCCGGCGCCGCGGTCGACGAGGTGCCGCTCGAAGCCGTCGGAGAGGAAGGCGTCGAAGCACGCCCGCTTGGTGAACACCCGCTCACCGGGTGCCGGTTCGAGCGGGGCGGCGAACTCGGCGCCCCAGGTGCCCTCCAGGCATTTGGGCGGCCTGTCCCGCCGGGCGTCCCGGTGCCGCCAGGCGGGCCCCTGGTGGGCGGGGTCCCCGACGAACCGGACGTGCACCACCTCGGTGCCGTGGGTCCGGGCCGCCGCCACCGCACGCGCGGTGTTGGCCACGACGGTGCGCAGCGCCGCCGGGTCGCCGGGGTAGCGGGAGACGGCGAGCGGGCCGGTGCAGAAGTCGTTCTGGACGTCGACGACGACCAGGACCGTACCCCTGCGAGCGGTCGAAGCCGCCACCGAGTACGAGGACGAGGACGGAGAAGGCGAAGGCGAAGGCGAAGACGAAGACGACGGAGAGGGAGAAGGGGAGGCGGAGGGGGAGGGGGAGGTCATGGGGTGGCCGCCGGTCGGGCGGTGGGTGCGGCTGCCCGCGCCTCCGCGCCGGGTTCCAGGGCGTCGAGGAGCGCGGTCACCACCTCCGTCGTCGTGTGGTGGCCGCCGAGGTCCGGGGTCAGGATGCCCGCCTTCCGGACGCGGACCAGGGCCCGTTCCGTCGCGGCCACCGCGCCGGGGCAGTCCGCGTACCGCTCGGCGATCGCCGCGGCGGCCCGTACGGTGGCCACCGGGTTGACCAGGTCGCGTCCTGCCAGGTCGTCGGCCGAACCGTGCACCGTCTGGTACTCGACCAGCCCGTGCGCCTCCGGGTGCAGATGCACGTTGCGGGTGCAGTGGTCCTCCTGGCGCCCGGCGCCGAACCGGTCGAGCAGGACGACGTGCATGATGTCCGCCCACTCGTTGCCCGCCACCAGGACCGTACGGTCGGCAGGACCGTGCGCGATCAGGTTCCGGTTGACCGTGTCCGGCTGGAAGACCCGTACGTCGATGCCGTGCCGCTCGGCGAACTCGGCCGCCCAGTCGTCCAGCGCACCGTCCAGCAGATGGAACTTGTACGCCATGACGATCCGGTCCGGCCCCTCGTCCGGCCATTCCCGACGGGCCCGGCGCAACGCGTACTCCAGGACCTGCTCGGTGATCTCCCGGCTGAACTCCGTGACCCGCCTGACGTGTCCGGGCCGGTGCTCGTTGTCACCGGTGTAGAAGCCCTGTGCCTGGTCCCGGACCAGCAGCAGCCTGGCTCCCCCGGCGTTCAGCGCGTCCACCTTCACGGCCCGCAGCCGCTGCCGCACCAGGTACAGGGTCTGGGCGTTGATCGCCGTACGGAAGATCACCGGGGTGCCCGCCGCGGCCCGCTCCCGGACGAACCCCTCGTAGTGGTCGGCGTCCCGCAGGGTCAGCCGGCGTATCTCCTCGATGCCGCCGCGGCCCCCCTGGGCGGCGCACGGCCGCAGGGAGACGTACGAGTGGTAGGTGCGCGGGGAGCGCACCACGGCGACGTCGCTGCCGTACGAGCGGGCGAGCCGGTCCAGGACCCGTTCGAAGACCGCCGCTGTCTCGGCGCCCGTACCCCGTCCGACGGCCAGGCCGACGACGTGTTCCACGCTGCTCATGGCGCTCCCGCCGGCCGGGTCAGGCCGCCGAGCCGGACTCGGTCCCGGCGACCAGGTGGTCCCCGGGGATGCCCGCCTTGTCCGGCGCGTAGTAGTCCCGGATCCCCTCCACCCAGGTCGGCACGGAGACGCGGTCCTCGGCCGTGGGGCCGAAGGCGTCGAAGAGGGCGCCGATGTTGCCGGGTTCGAAGCCGATCGCCGTCATCAGGGCCATGAAGTCCGGGCGTTCGATGAGCCCGTCGCCGTCCGGGTCGCCGAGGATGGCGAGGGCCTCGGCGAACGCCGTGATCGTGGCGTCGAAGCGCTCCGGCGAGAGCACGCAGGCCGTGTACTCCTCGAAGCTGATCACGCCGTCCCCGTTGGCGTCCAGCTCGGCCAGCAGCGTGAGCCAGTAGCGCTCGAAGGCGGCCCGCATGGCGTCCTTGGCCTCGTCGTCGGACCGGGGTGCCGCGGCGACGACCCGGTCGCCCATGAGCGTGAAGTCCTCGGCGTCCAGGACTCCGTTGCCGTTCGCGTCCAGCAGGGAGAAGACGAGTGCGACCCGCTGGGTGGCCTCTGCGCGCATGACGTCGTGACCTCTCTTGACACCGCGTCACGGAGCGGGCACGGGCACCGCCGGCACCGCACTCCGTACGGCCGGACGTCGCCCGGCCCGAGGGATGGATGTCCCTGGGCCGGAGGCGTATGCGAGCAAGTCGTCCGGTTCCCCGGAAAGGCTGAACTAGCTTGCGTTTTACGGGTGTTCGGGTTAGAGGGGCGGGCGGTGGCGGTGGAAGAGGGGGTGCCGGGAGCGGGGGCCGCCGTCGCCGCGGCCTGCCGCGGCCAGTGTCAGCGTGACCACGAGGGAGGCCCCCGCCAGCACCGTCATCGCCGTACCGGGAGAGGTGAGTTGGGCCGCCGAACCGGCCAGTGCGGCACCCACGCCCTGCATCGTCAGCATGCCCGCCGAGTGCAGCCCGAGGGCGTGACCGCTGAGTTCGTCCGGGGTCAGCGCCATCAGCCGCTCCTGCTGCACCAGGCTCGCGCCGAAGCCCACGGAGGCCACGGCGACGCAGACCGCGGCGAGCGGGACCGCCGGGTGCAGCGCGAACACCGTGTACGGCAGCGCGAGCAGCACGAGCAGCGGGGTCGCCAGCCGGGCCCGGAGTCCCCGGGGCAGCAGCCGGCCCACGGTCAGGTCACCGGCGAGCATCCCCAGCGCCGCGCAGGCGAACAGGGTGCCCGCGGCGCTCGGGGCGTACGACACGTAGAGGGATTCGCACCCGACGACCAGGCCGTTGGGGACCCACAGGCCCAGGTAGGTCAGGCGGCGCGGGCGGGTGGACCACAGGACGGCGTTGGTGCGCCAGGTGGCCGCGACCGAGGGGCGGCCGGCCGCCCGGGGCGGGCGCGCGGTCAGGCCCAGCCGCAGTACGACGGCTCCGGCCAGGTACAGCGCGGTCGACAGCAGCAGCGAGGCGCGCGGGGAGAGGACGGCGACCATGACCCCGCCGACCGCGTACCCAGTGATCTGCATGATCCCGCTCATCATGTTGAACACCGACCGCCCCAGCAGATAGCCGTCCTTGCTGAGGATCTCGTTCAGCAGGCCCCAGCGCACCCCGCCGCCGAGGGACGCGACCAGGCCGAGGAGGACCACGACGCCGAAGACCCCGGCGATCGGCAGACCGGGCAGCGCGAGGGCCGCCGTACCGGCCGCGAAGGCGACGGAGATGCCCACCAGGGCGGACCGTGGGCGCAGCCGGTCGGAACCCGACAGGAAGAGGGTCGCGCCCAGCACCTGGGCGAGCGACGGACCGAACATGCTCAGCGCGGACAGCAGCGGCGAGTCCGTCGCCCGGTACACGAGCGTGCCGAGGGCGAGACCGCTGACGGTCTGCGCGGCGGTGTGCGCGGCGGTGGCGAGGAACAGCGGGGCGAACTCCGGGGTACGGAAGAGGGCCCGAAATCCCGGGCGGACGGAAGCCGCGCCGCCGGAGACCGGGTCGGCGGCGGACATCGGGTCCGTGCCGGAGACCGAATCCGTGACGGACATCGGATCCGTGCCGGAGACCGAATCCGAGACGGACATCGGATCCGTGCCGGAGACCGAATCCGAGACGGAGTCCGGGTCCCCGGTGGGGTGTGTTGTGCGGGCGGGAGGTTCGGTGCTGGGCATGGACGGAGTCTTGGGGCGGGCGGCGCCTGCCGTTATTGTTTCGCCGGGGCGCGAAACGTCGTACGGGAGGAGGCCGCCGTGGGCTGGTGGCAGGTGAACGCCGACACGCTCGCCCGTAGCCGGTTCCTGCTCTCTCCGCTCGACGAGACCTTCGCGGCCCTGAAGCTGCTGCACGTGGGGGTGGGAGCGCATCCCGGTGAGACGGAGTGGCTGCGCACGCATCTGCCCGCGTACCGGGCGCGGCTGGCGGCCGACCCGGTCACCGCGCTGCTGGTGAAGGCCGGTCTGCCCCGGCCGAACCGGCTGTGCCCGCTCCCGTCGGGCGGCGGACCGCGGGCCGGCCGGGAACCCGAGGGGTGGATCGCGGACTTCCTCACTCCCCCGCCGCGCGACGGCGAGACCTTCGAGGAGGCCGTGGCCCGGGTGCGGGCGGCCCGCCCCGAGGCGGCACGGGCGCAGTTGCGGGTGTCCCTCGGCGGCCCGGTCCCCGCCGAACTGCACCGCGACGACCTGCCCGACCGGGCGGCCACGCTCCTGGAGTACGTCTGGGCCGAGACCGTACGGCCGTACTGGGCGCGGCGCAGGCGCATCCTGGAGGCGGACGTGGTCGCGCGGACCGCGCAGATGAGCCGGGGCGGCTGGGCGGCGGCACTGGACTCGCTCGTGCCGGGGCGCACCCGCTGGCTCGGCGAGAACCGGCTCCAGGTGAACCTGCACGAGTACCCGCCCCGGGAGATCTCCGGCGCCGAGCTGGTGTTCGTGCCGGTGACCGTGCAGACGGGGTGGGTGTCCTGGGAGGACGGGGACCGGTACGCCGTGATCTACCCGTGCGCGGGCGCGCTGGCCGACGTCCGGGACCGGTCGGTGCCCGCGAGCCTGGGCGCGCTGCTCGGCACGGCTCGGGCCGAGGTGCTGGTGCTGCTCGGCTCCCCGATGAGCACGACCCAGCTGACGGCGGTGACCGGGCAGGCGCTCGGGTCGGTCGGGCGGCATCTGAAGGTGCTGCTGGAGGCGGGTCTGGTGACCCGGCGGCGGGCCGGACGGTCGGTGCTGTACTCATGGACCACGGCGGGCCAGGTCCTCGTCGAGGCCGGGGACCGCCGTGGGCCCTCGGCCACCGTTCCGGCACCTACCGGAGCTAGCATCCGGTCATGACGACCACAGAGCAGAACAACTCCGTGCTGAATGTCGAGATCGGTGCCCTCCAGGGCGGTGCCGCGGATCTGCCGCAGTACGCGGGCAGGGCCGTGCTCATCGTGAACGTGGCCTCCAAGTGCGGTCTGACGCCGCAGTACGCGGGTCTTGAGCGGCTCCAGGAGCGGTACGCCGCGCAGGGCTTCACCGTGCTCGGCGTGCCCTGCAACCAGTTCCTCGGGCAGGAGCCCGGCACCGCCGAGGAGATCGCCGAGTTCTGCTCCGCGACGTACGGGGTGACCTTCCCGATGACCGAGAAGGTCGACGTGAACGGGGCGGGACGGCACGCGCTGTACGAGCGGCTGGCCGGGTTCGCCGACGCCGAGGGGCACAGCGGGGACATCCGGTGGAACTTCGAGAAGTTCCTGATCGGGCGGGACGGCGCGATCGTCGCCCGGTTCGCGCCGCAGACCGAGCCGGAGTCGGCGGAGGTCGTCGCGGCCATCGAGGGCCAGCTCGGCTGAACGGCAGTCGCCCTGCTGCTGGGGCGGGGCGGAGCGTCCTCCGTCGCCGGGCGAAAGGACCGCCCGGTGACGGAGGACGCCGTGTGGGGCGACGCCCCGCTCCCCGTCCGCGCGTGCGCCGCCCGGACCCGAGAGGGGCGCGTTCGACCTGGTCGGCGCGGTAACGGCGGCAGCCGCCGGCCTCGTCGACGTACGCGGAGACGAAAAGGGGCGAGCCCCCTCGGCAAGGACGGCGATCTGGTCGAGAGGGCTCTGGGTCGAGCTTGTGCAGTTGTGGCTGGTGCGGTTGTGACTTGTGCAGTTGTGGCTTGTGCAGTTGTGGCTTGTGCAGTTGTCGTCGGAATCCGGCAAGGTCAGGGATGCCTCCCTACGACTTGACCGTTGCCACGAAGGCGTTCCACACGTCGGCGGGGAAGGCCAGGATCGGCCCCTCGGAAACCTTGGAGTCGCGTACGACGAGTCCTTCGGTCGCGGGCGACTTGACCTCGACGCACGCGCCGTTCCCAGCGGAGTAGGAGGACTTCGTCCACGTCGCCGTGGCGCCCTGAAGCAGTGCCATGTTCACTCCTGTTGCGAGTTGCTCTGGTGTGATTCACGCCAACCCGGTCTTCCGATTGGCGTGATCGACGCTACTCGTCAACTTCCGCGTCCGGAGGGGTCGTTCACCCGACCGGATGGCATATTAGAGGTGTGCCTTCCGCTTATTCCCGAGGCACGTGTACGATGCGGCGCCCGCCCGGCAGGCACCTCAACGGGCGTATGACTTCGCCACATTCCAGATGAATTGCCGGGATTGTTCCACATTGAGGGACTGTGCCCGCAGATGTTCGTACATCACCGCGTACCGCTGGACGTCGTGCGCCTTCTCCAGGTACAGGTCGCTGGTGACGCCCTCCAGGTACACCACGCTGGAGTCGGCCGCGTCCGCGAACTCCAGGATCGCGTACTGCCCGTTGAGCCCGGGATGCGCCCCGACCTCGAACGGCAGCACCTGCACGGTGACGTGGGGCAGCTGGGACATCTCGATCAGGTACTCCAGCTGCTCACGCATCACCAGATCGGTGCCCACCCGGCGGCGCAGCGCCGCCTCGTCCAGCACCACCCACAGCCGCAGCGGGTTGTGCTCGGCGCTGATACGTTCCTGTCGCCGCATCCGCACCTGGACGCGCTTCTCGATGTCCTCGGTCGACGTCTCCGGCAGCGCCCCCTGCACCAGGGCCTCCGCGTACGCCCGGGTCTGCAACAGCCCGGTGACGAGCTGGGGTTCGTACACGCGCAGCGACTCGGCGTCGGTCTCCAGGCCGATGTACACGCTGTACGGGATGTCCCCGAACGCATGCCACCAGCCCTGCTGCCGCGAGTCCCGGGCCATCTCCATCAGCGAGTCGACGATCCGCTGGTCCTCGACCTCGTACACCCCGCACAGGTCGCGCACGTCACGCTGGCTGATGCTGCGCCGCCCGTTCTCCAGCCGACTGATCTTCGACTGCGACACCAGCAGTCGCTCCGCCACCTCCTCCGCCGTCATGCCCTTGAGCTCGCGGAGCCTGCGCAGCTCCTGGCCCAACCGGCGTCGTCTGACGGTGGGATTGACATGGGACGCCACGGGTCGTGCACCTCCGGCTGACTGCCTGTACCTGGCACTTTGCGTATCTGCTGTTGAGCAGACTGCCACCAAGGTGCTTGCTACCGCTGGGAAACCGTGGATATACGGCGCGTACGCGTCAGTTCAACGGCGCACGACAGACGGTCGAGCGGGGCGGCGAGACAGACAGTGTCTCACCGCCCCGCTGCGACCAGCGGCTCCCGAACCGGGTCTGGGGACTGACGGTGCGGCATACGTTGACGCGCCGGCGCTCCGCGCGGCCGGGTGGCGCGCGGTGCCGTGGAACTGCGGCTCAGTGGACCGCGGCACGCGCCATCGAACCGTGGTGCGGTTGCATCGGAACCCCGCGCGCAGGTTCCGCCGCCGGCCGGGCACCCGGTCCGGCCGGGCGACCGGCAGGCGGGGCACCGCGGCGCGGCTGGACCGCCACACCGTTCTGGACGTCCATCACGGCGTGCGCCACGAGGCCGCCCATCGGGTCGTGCCTGATCAGATCCCGCAGCCGGGAACGGGACGAGCGTCCCTCGTTGCCCGGATACAGGTGCTTGCCGAGGCCGACCGCGTGCGCCAGGGCGGCGAGCGCCGCGGTCCGCGGGTCCGGCGGTACGCCGGTGCGGATCGCGGAATCCAGCCGGGCACGGATCTCCCGGCTGATGGCGGTGTCCGTCGCCTGGTAGCGAGTGGTCGGCAGCACCCCGCACATCTGACCCGGCACGGCGTGCACCATGCCGCACCGCTCCAGATGCGCGAGGTAGATCTGGCGGAGCCCCAGTCGGGGCCCGCCGATCCAGTGGACGGCGCGCACCGGAGCGCCGCGCCTGCGCAGCAACTCCAACGCGCTGTCCAGCGTCGGATCTCCTGTCGGCCGTGGCACCACCACGGCGATACGATCCCCGTCTGGGGCTATCCGTCCGGCCAGCGCCAGCTCCACTAGCTGTGCTCCGGCCAGACCGAGATCGAGCGACTGCGGCTGTGCAGTGGTACCCGTGGTCGGGTCCAGTGCCAGCAACAGAAGCTCCTCCGGAATAGTTCTGCGGCTCCTGCCCATCCATGCCTCCCCGCGTGGATGAATGACAGGGTGACCCCTCTCACATTGGTCTGTCGAGGGTGCGTGACCGGTTCGTAAGGGAACCGGTAGGTATGTCGTTCTCGTCTACCGCTTTGGTTTGGCCCACACACAGGACACTGGTACATGGTTCGGACAGCGGCAGGGAGGCGTGGTCCGGGCGGGATGTGCGGTCAACAGCGGTCGGTTCGGCACCCGCACGGAGGACGTGCGGCACATGAAGGAGGCATCGGTGGCGGGCGAGTCCCCCGACAGGTCGAAGCAGCGCGAGTCGTCGGCAGAACAGACGTCGGGGAGCGGGGGTGCGGTTCCCGAGGCACGCGATCCGCGGTTCGCGGTGGCCCGTGAGTCGGGGTCACGCGGGGGCGTGGACACGGCGACCAAGGTGCTGTCGGTTCGGGAGGCTCCGGCCGACGGCGAACGCGACGGCGGGCGCGACGGCGGGCGCGACGGCGGGAAAGCCGACGAGAACAGGTCGGAGGCGGCCGGCGGCGGCCCCGGGACCGACGGAACGGGCGAGGTCCGTCTGCGGGCGGCTGTGGCGTCCTGGGTGCGTCCCGGGGACTCCGCCGACGCCGCGGGCGCGGAGCCCGCGGAAGGCCCCGCCAAGCCCCTTCCCGGGGCCGCTGAGCCGGAAGCGGAGGGCTCCGCCCGCATCCCGGCCCCCTCCCGGCCGGCCGCCGCCCCTCAAGCGCCCACGGCGTCCGAGGAGGAGACCGAGGCCCCGGAAGCGGAGGCCCCGGAGTCAGGCACGAGCCCTGAGGCCGACGCGGCCGTCGACGGAGGCGAAGGCGGCGACGAGAACGCGGCCCGGGACGGGGTGGACTCGGGCGCGGGTCCGGACGCCGGGCGTGCAGGCGCGGGCGCGGGCTCCGACGCTGTCGCGGGCTCCGAGGCGGACTCCGGCCCCGAGGCCGAGTCGAGCCGCGCGGACGCCCCACAGGGGCCGTCGGCGGCTGACGACGAGCGTCGTACGGCCGGTGCCGGTGACGCGCGCGGCGAGACGGACGCCGAGAACGGTGCCGAAGCCGCCGAAACAGCCGAAGCCGGCCAGGCCACCGAGGACGGTGCCGGGCCCGCCCGGGGCAGCGCCGCCGCCGGGGAGGACACCGGGAACGGCGCAACGGCCGCCCGCACAGGCGCCGATGGCGCCCAGGACGGCGAGAAGTCCGCCGGAGACGGCGGCAGGACCGCCGGGGACGGTGCGAAGACCGCCGAGGACGGTGGCAGCACCGCCGGAGACGGCGCCGAGGCCGGCGAGGACAGCGCCGAGGCCGGCAAAGCCGCCAAGTCCGCCAAGTCCGACGGCAACACCGCCGGGGACGACGGCAAGGGCACCGGGGACAGCGGCAAGGCGTCCGCGCCCGGGAAGGACCAGCCGACCGCCGTCTTCAAGGCCGTGCGGACGTCCGGGGAGAAGCCGCAGGTCGATCAGCCGACGACCACGCTCAAGGTCGGCGGCGCGAAGAAGCCCGCCGCCTCCGAGTCCGATTCCGAGTCCGAGTCCGATTCCGAGCGCACCAGCACGTTCGTCGCGCTCAAGCCCCTCGACGACCCGGCCGCCCGCAAGCCCAGGCAGTCCCCCGCCGAGGCCACCTCCCAGGTACCCCGGTTCGGCCCCGAGCGCACCGCCCAGCAGCCGCTCCCGCCCAAGCCGCCGCTGGACCTGCTGGCCGAGCTGACGAACACGCCGCCGCCGCCGCAGACCCCGGTCCGCACGATCATCCGCCGGGTCAAGATCTGGACCCCGCTGGTCCTGCTGCTCGCGGTCGTCTTTGCGATCGTACAGGCAGTACGTCCGCTGCCTTCCCCCCGGCTCGACCTCACCGCGCAGCAGACGTTCACCTTCGACGGCGGCAAGGCGTCGCTCCCGTGGCCGTCCGCCGGGGAAGGCGCGCTCGATGTGCAGGGCATCGGCACGTTCGGCTCGTCCGGCACCCAGCAGCCCGTGCCGATCGCCAGTGTCGCCAAGGTCATGACCGCGTACCTGATATTGCGCGACCACCCGCTCAAGGGCAGCGGCGACGGGCCGAACATCCACGTCGACCAGACGGCCGAGGACCAGGCGACCGCGGACGGCGAGTCGACGGTGCAGGTCCGCGCGGGCGACAGCATCACCGAGCGGGAGGCCCTTGAGGGCGTGTTGATCGCGTCCGCGAACAACGTGGCGCGGCTGCTCGCCCGGTGGGACGCGGGGTCGGAGAAGGCGTTCGTGGCGAAGATGAACGCCGCCGCGAAGGACCTGGGCATGACCCAGACGACGTACACGGACCCCTCGGGCCTGGAGAAGACCACGGTCAGCACGGCCGTGGACCAGGTGAAGCTGGCGAAGGCCGCGATGCAGGACACCGCCTTCCGGGAAGTCGCCCAGATGATGGAGTACACCGACTACAAGGGCGCCACGCACAGCAACTGGAACCGTCTGGTCGGCTCGAACGGCGTCATCGGCATCAAGACCGGCACCACCACCGCGGCCGGCGGCAACCTGGTCTTCGCGGCGACCAAGGAGGTCGGCGGCGAGACCAAGACCATCGTCGGTGCCGTGCTCGGCCAGGGGCCCGGCGGTTCGGACAACACGATCCTCAGCGGCGCCCTCGACGCGGGCGACAAGCTGATCCGGGCCGCGCAGGACGCGCTCCGGACGGCGACGATCCTGAAGAAGGGCGACGTGGTCGGGTACGTCGACGACGGGCTCGGCGGCCGTACCCCGGTCGTGAGCACCAAGGACGTCCCGGCGGTCGGCTGGGCCGGTCTACAGGTCCGGCTCTCCTTCTCCGCCGACGACGTGCCGCACACCGCGAAGGCCGGCACCACGGTCGGCACCCTCACCGTGGGCGACGGTTCGAGCGGGGCAGTGAAGGTTCCGGTCGCGTTGCAGCAGGATCTGACGGAGCCCGGCTTCGCGGACAAACTGACCCGTATCAGCTGATTCACGGCGCCGGTCCGTCGGCGCACGCGGCTCGTCCCCGCCTCCGTTCTGCCCCTCCGCACCCCGTCGACGGGGCCCCCACCCGGGAGCCCCGCGGCGGGGTGCGTGCTAGCGTCACGAATCGGGGCAGGTCGCCGGTCAAGGGACACGGCCGCGAACTGGCCGCCAAGCAGCCGGAAACACTGGGGAACCCGGCCGAGAACGGAAGACGGGACACGGGGAGTGCCTTCAGGTGGCCACTGCGGAGCCGACACACGCCGACAACGTCGAACCGGGCCCGGGATCCGGCCCGCGAATACGCCCGCCCGCGACTGACGCGGACGCTCCTGCCCCGCGCGGGAGCACTCCCCCCGCCGCCTCGGACGCCCGCCCCGGCCGACGCCTCGGCCTCGCGGACCCCCACCCCGGCCGCTCAGACGACGACTCCCGGCACGCGGACGACGACTCGGGCCACACAGACGGCGACTCCCGCCACGCGGACAGCGGCTCCCGCCACGCGGACGGCGACTCCCGCCCCACAGACGGCGACTCCCGCCCCACAGACGGCGACTCCCGCCACGCGGACAGCAGCTCCCATCAGGCGGACGCCCGCTCCGGGCCCATGGCCGACAGCTCCCGTCCCCTACGCGACAGCTCCGTTCCCGCGGACGCCGACTCCGGTCCTACGGACGCCGGCTCCGGCCCCACGGACGCCGGCTCCACTCCCGAAGTCGCCGACTCCACTCCCGTAACCGCCGACTCCGTCCCCATAGCCGGCGGCCCCGCTCCCGCGGACGGCCGCGCGTCCCGCCGGGCGCGGCTGCTCGCCCTCGCCGAACCGCTGCGGCAGCGGCTGCTCAGGCATCCGGTGCTGTCCGTCACCGCGCTCGCCGGGGTGCTGCACGTCCTCTGGTTCTTCTCCTTCGCCAACAGCGGCGGCGACCTCGCGGCCCAGGACGCATGGGCCGAGTTCGTCGGCCGGCACCCCGACTCGGCGTACAACCTCGCCTGGTACGGCGGCATGCACCCGGTGTCCTACAGCGTGGTGTCGCCGTATCTGATGTCGGTCCTCGGCGTCCGTACGACGATGATGATCGCGGGGACCGTGTCGGCGGGCCTGCTGACCCTGGTCCTCATCCGCAGCCGGTCCGTGCGCAATCCGTTGTGGGCCTCGCTCGCCGGGGTGTTCGCGCTGATCTGCAACGCGCTGTCGGGCCGGGTGACCTTCGGCCTGGGCACGATGTTCGCCCTCGGCGCGGTCGCGGCCGTCCACTGCTGGCCCCACCGCTGGCGGCTCAAACGGTGGGCGAAGGCCCTGGTCGCGGCGCCGCTCGCGGCGCTCGCCACCATGTCGTCGCCGGTCGCGGGCCTGTTCGTGGGGCTGGTCGCGGTGGCGCTGTTCCTCCAGAGGCGGCGCCCGGGGGCCTGGGCGCTGGGGCTCGCCCCCGCCGCGGTGGTCGCCGTCTCGGCCTGGCTGTTCCCGTTCTCGGGCACCCAGCCGATGGGCATCGGCACGGTGATCCTGCCGCTGCTGTACGGGCTGCTCTGTGTGTTCCTGGTGCCCAGGCGGTGGAAGACGGTGCGGCTGACGGCCGCCGTGTACAGCCTGGCCGTCGTGCTGGTCTGGCTGGTCAGTTCGCAGATCGGGTCGAACATCACGCGGCTGGCGATGCTGTTCGCGGGCGTGGTCCTGATCGCGGCGCTGCCCTTCGCGGTGCCGCGGTCACGCAAGTGGTACGTGATCGTCCTGTCGTTCCTCGGGTTCGTCGGCTGGGTCGGCTTCAAGTCGGTCGACGACATCGTGCACACCACTCCGGCGGCGTCGTGGGCGCGCGAGCTGGCGCCGCTGGTCCACCAGTTGCAGCAGGTCGGCGCCGAGAAGGGCCGGGTGGAGGTGGTCCCGGCCCGCTCCCACCGGGAGGCATCCGCGCTCGCGCCGTACGTGAATCTGGCCCGCGGCTGGAACCGGCAGGCCGACATGGAGCGCAACCCCCTCTTCTACGACGACACGCTCAACTCGGCGAACTACCACGAGTGGCTCCAGCGCTGGGCCGTGCACTTCGTCGTGCTGCCCAAGGGCGAGCCGGACGGTGACGGCGGCGAGCGGGAGCGGGAGCTGGTCCAGCGCGGGATGCCGTACCTGACACAGATCTGGGGCGACGCCAACTGGCAGCTGTTCCGGGTGACGGACCCGGCGCCGCTCGCCGAGCCCGACGCGGTCGTGGAGCGCGCGGAGCAGGGCGAGATGACCATCGACATCCGCCGGGCGGGCCGGATAGTCATCCGTATCCCGTACTCGCCGTGGCTGAGCATCGTGGACGCCGACGGCAAGAGCCTGAAGCCGCCGCAGGAGACGGAGGCGTCCAAGCATCGCGCCGAGGGCACGCCGAAGACGTACGACAACGTCAACGGCTGTCTGATGGAGACGACCGAGGACGCCCAGGGCGACAAGTGGACCGAACTGCTCGCTCCGCGGGCGGGGACGTACCGGCTGGCCTCGCCGTACCAGCTGCCGCGGGGCACGCCCTGCCCGGACGAGCTGAAGAAGTGACGGGGGTCCGGGCGGTCCGACGGCACCGCACCCTTCCCAATCTGATGGTCCGTCAGCTAGACCTGGGGTATGACTGACGACGCGGTGCAAGCTGACGGGACCCGCAGTCACCTGTATGCGGAACTGGCCGCCGTCGGCCCCTACGGAGCCGATCTCGGGCACGCGCTGATCACCATGGTCGAGCCGCACCCGGGCCATGAGCACGGGTACAACCGGTGGTACGAGGACGACCACTACATCGCGGGCGCCATGGCCATGCCCTGGATGTACGCCGGACGCCGGTGGGTGGCCACCCGCGAGCTGCAACTGCTGCGCTACCCGGAGAGGTCGGCCGTCGCGCAGCCCGTCACGGCCGGGTGCTACCTCTCCACCTACTGGATCACCGCGGGCCGCTACGCCGATCACATGCGGTGGACCGTCGGCATCAACAAGCGCCTCAACCGGGACCACCGCGTCTTCCAGGACCGTACCCATGTCTTCACGGCCTTCCAGGACCACGTGACGACCGTCTACCGCGACGGCGGCCGGGGCCCGCGGGACGTGCACGCCCTCGACCACCCCTACGCCGGGCTCGTCGTCGAGGTCGTCGATGTCGTCGATGTAGTCGATGTCGTCGAGGCCGGATCGCCGGACGGCCGGGCGGACCTGCTCGCCTGGCTGCGCGACGACCACCTGCCGAAACGGCTGGCCGGCTCGCCCGCGGCCCTGGTGACCGTCTTCGCGCCGACGCCGCTGCCACTGGACCGGATGACCTACGTCAAGCAGGTCGAGGGGGTCGGGACCCGCCTCACCCTGCTGTGGTTCCTCCAGCGCGATCCCCGCGAGGTGTGGCGGGAGCACTTCACGGACCTGGACACGGCGGTCGCCGCCGGCGGTCTGGGCCGCGTGGAGTTCGTCGCACCGTTCCTGCCGACCGTCCCGGGTACGGACCGCTACGTCGACGAACTGCGCTGAGCCGCCGCGGACCACTCCTTTGCCGTGAGCTGCCGCGAGCCGTGCGCGCGCGTCCCCCAGGTGACGGAGGTTCGGCCTCCCCCAGGTGACGGAGGCGCGGACTCCCCCAGGTGACGGAGGCGCGGACTCCCCCAGGTGACGGGACTCGGGGGAGGTCCGGTGGTGCGCCGCTCGTCGGCCGTGGGCGGAGGGCCGCGTACGGCGGCGGGGATGCGCGTGCCTCGCCCTTTCCGGCGCCTCCTCTTCCTTACTCCCGCACCCGCCCATATTCTGACGCACCGTCAGATGCGTTCGGTGTCGGGCCGGGAGAGCCAGGAGGGCCGTCATGTCACTGCTCGTGGGCAAGACCGTCGTGGTGTCGGGGGTGGGAGCCGGACTCGGACACCAGGTCGCGGCGGCCGTCGTACGGGACGGGGGCAACGCGGTGCTCGGGGCGCGCACCGAGGCGAACCTCGCCAAGAGCGCGGCGGAGATCGATCCGGCGGGCGGCCGTACGGCGTACCGGGCGACCGACATCGGCGACGAGGGGCAGTGCGAGGCGCTGGCGGGGCTCGCGCGGGAGCGGTTCGGGCGGATCGACGCCCTGGTGCAGGTGGCTGCCTGGGACTCCTACTTCGGCGGGGTGGAGGACGCGGACTTCGCGACCTGGCAGTCGGTGCTGGACGTGAACCTGCTGGGCACGCTGCGGATGACCCGGGCCTGCCTGCCGGCCCTGAAGGCGTCCGGCGGTTCGGTGGTGTTCATCGGGACGCAGTCGGCGGTGGCGGCGCCCTCCCAGGTGAAGCAGGCCGCGTACGCCGCCTCGAAGGGTGCGCTGACCAGCGCGATGTACTCGCTGGCGCGGGAACTCGGGCCGCACCGGATCCGGGTGAACACGGTGCTGCCGGGCTGGATGTGGGGGCCGCCGGTGCAGGCGTACGTGCGGTTCACCGCGCAGACCGAGGGGGTGCCGGAGGCGGAGGTGCTCGGCCGGCTGACGGAGCGTATGGCGCTGCCGGAGCTGGCGACGGACGGGGACGTGGCGGACGCGGCGGTGTTCCTGGCGTCGGACCGGGCACGAGCCATCACGGGGCAGTCGCTGCTGGTCAACGCCGGGGAGCTGATGCGCTGACCGTCATTCCCCGACTCCGCCCATAATTCAGGTACGTGAATCAAGGTCAGCAAGCCGAACATCTTTACCCGCCCTTGACCTTCCGTCGACTTGTCGTGCCCTCCTCAGCCCACCCACGATGAGCGGGCACTTCGCGGCCTTCCCAGTCCCCACTCCGCTCATGCGAAGTGCCGGCCAGCTGAGCGGGGTTCACAAGGCGGACCCTGGAAGGGGGGCACATGAACGGTCTCGACTGGGCCGTGCTCATCGCCTACTTCGGCGTGATGGTCGCGATCGGTGTGTGGTCGCACAAGCGCGTGGACAACGTGAGCGACTTCTTCACGGCCGGCGGCAAGATGCCCTGGTGGCTCTCCGGCATCTCGCACCACATGTCGGGCTACAGCGCCGTGATGTTCACCGGGTACGCGGGCATCGCCTACACCTACGGCGTCACTTCCTTCGTCACCTGGTCCTTCCCCATCGCCCTGGGCATCGCCATCGGTTCGAAGCTGTTCGCGCCGCGGATCAACCGGCTCCGCTCACGGCTGCACGTGGCCTCCCCGCTGGAATACCTGAAGAACCGCTACAACCTCCCCACCCAGCAGGCGCTCGCCTGGTCCGGAATGCTGCTGAAGATCGTGGACGTGGCCGCCAAGTGGGCCGCCATCGCCACCCTGCTGTCCGTCTTCACCGGTGTCTCGCTGAACCAGGGCATCCTCATCACCGGCGCGATCACAGCCGTCTACTGCACCATCGGCGGCCTGTGGGCGGACGCGCTGACCGAACTCGGCCAGTTCGCCATCCAGTTGCTCGCCGGTGTCGCCATGTTCGTGGCGGTCGTGCTGAAGCTCGACGACAAGAACATCGGCTTCTTCGGCGCCTGGGACCAGCCCGCGCTGCACGGCCACGGCAAACCGCTGGTCGGCCCGTACGGCACGGTCTTCCTGCTCGCCTTCCTGTTCATCAAGCTCTTCGAGTACAACGGCGGCATGCTGAACCAGGCCCAGCGCTACATGGCGACGAACAACGCACGCGAGGCGGAGCGTTCGGCGCGGCTGTCCGCGGTGCTGTGGCTGGCGTGGCCGGTCGTCCTGTTCTTCCCGATGTGGATGTCACCGCTGCTGGTCCACGCGCAGAAGCCGGACGGCTCCGACTCCTACGCCCTGATGACCGAACAGCTCCTGCCGCACGGCCTGCTGGGCCTGGTCATCGTCGGCTTCTTCTCCCACACCATGGCGATGTGCTCCTCCGACGCCAACGCCATCGCCGCCGTGTTCACCCGGGACGTGGCACCGGTGCTGTCCGCGCGGGCGCGCGACTGGGGCGAGCGCTCGGGCCTGATCGCGGCACGCGTCACGACCGTCGTCTTCCTCGGCCTGTCCATGGCGGTGGCCACCCAGGTCAACTCGCCGACGTTCAAGGACATCATCACCGTCGTCATCAAATGGGTCGCCGGTCTGATGGGGCCGATCGCCATCCCGATGATGCTGGGGCTGCTGCGCACGTTCCGCAGGTCGGGTCCGACGGCCGCACTGGTCAGCTGGGCGGCCGGGCTGCTCGCCTTCTGGCTGGTCAACTACCCGATCAACTGGTCCGTCGACGGCGGCGTCCCGCTCCAGTACCAGGTCTCCGTGCCGCTGGCCGTCTCCCTGGTGCTGTACGTCCTCATCGGCTACCTGAAGCCGGAGGACACCCCGGAGCGGATCGCGATCATCGAGCGGATCAACACGGACGACGACAGCGCCGCCGGCGCCCTGCCCACCCCCGCGCAGGCGGGCGACGACGTGGTGGGCGCTCCCGCGAAGGACTGACCCTCACGCCCTCGGGTACCGGGCCAGCCAGCCCGGCGAGGACCCGGCGGGGCCGTGCAGCGCGGGCCCCTGGGTCATCTCCATCGCGAAGTCGTCGGCCAGTTCCAGGGTCGTCCGACGGCCCTCCAACTCGGCCAGCCAGGCCGGCGGGAGGGCCGTCTCGCCGTGCAGGGCACCGAGCAGCCCGCCGGTGAGCGCACCGGCCGCGCCGGAGGGGCCCGCCTGGTTCACCGCCAGGCACAGCCCATGCCGTACGTCCTCCCCCACCAGCGCGCAGTACACGGCGGCGGCCAGCAGCCCGTCCGCCATGCCGTCCCCGGCCAGTTCCTCCACCCGCGCCGGGCTGGGCATCCCCTGCCGCACCGCGCCGAGGGCGTGCTGGAGGGCGTCCGAGACCGGCTCGTGGCCGGGGCGCGCGGCGAGCAGAGCGAGGGCCCGCTGGACGGCGCCGTCCAGGTCGTCACCGCGGGCCAGCGCGTGCACGATCACCGCGTACGCGCCCGCCGCCAGGTATCCCGTGGGGTGGCCGTGGGTCTGCGCCGCGCACTCCACGGCCAACTGCACCACCAGTTGCGGCTCCCAGCCGACCAGCAGCCCGAAGGGCGCCGACCTGGCCACCACCTCCGGGCCCAGCTCACCCGGGTTCTTGGGCTTCTCCAGCGTCCCCATGTGCTGGTCCCCGAAGCCGACCAGCAGCGCCCGCGACGGATCCCGCCGGGCGTACAGCCACTCCTCCCGGGCCAGCCAGCCGTCCTCCTCGCGCCGCTCGTCCGGGCCCCAGTCCCGCTGGGTGGCCATCCAGCGCAGGTACGCCCGGTGCAGATCGGTCGGCGGATGCCAGGCGCCGGTGTCCCGGCGGACCTGGGCGCGTATCAGCCCGTCCACCGTGAACAGCGTCAACTGGGTGTGGTGGGTGATCGCGCCGCGTCCGGCGCCGGAGACGGCCAGGTCGGTCAGGCCCTCCGCGCCGTACGAGGAGCGGATCTCCTCCAGCGTGAGCCCGTCGGCCGGAGAGCCCAAGGCGTCACCGAGGGCCGACCCCAGGAGGGTGCCGCGCACCCGGCTGCGGAAGTCCTGTTGTTCGGTACGGCCCCAGACCACACCGGCTGTCGTACCCACCCAGACCTCCCACGGCACCGACCGCACGCACGACGTTCAGCACTGTAATCGACCACGAACGGTCCGTTCAGGGGGCGGAACGGTATGCGGGAAGTGACAGCTATGACGGAACCCGTCCTGTTATGCCGTCCTGTTACTCGGTCAAACCGCCTTCGCCGCACGGTGAGACCTACGGCACTTCCGGCGGCGCGGCCGAACCGAACCCGCTGTCAAAAAATCTCAGCAGGCGTGCAACGGGAGACCCCACCCGCCCCGTATGAGGGGTGACACCGGCAAGGGCCCCGCGAGAGAAAGTGCGTATCAGTGAAATCTGCTTCCGAGCGGGACCGCGAGTTCACCGAGTTCGTGCGGACTCGGCGCGCGGCGCTCGTGCGCGTGGCGTCGCTGCTGCTCTCGGGCGATCAGGCCAAGGCGGAGGACGTGGTACAGGTGGCGCTGACCCGCCTGTACCTGGCGTGGCCACGGGTGCGTCCCGGCACGCTGGACGCGTACGCACGGCGCTGCGTGGTGAACGCGGTGACGGACGACCGGCGGAGCCTGTTCCACCGCCGCGAGCAGGTCCGGGCGGAGCTGCCCGAGGTCGCAGCCGCGGAAACCCCGTACACGGACCGGTCCGCGGTGCTGGCGTTGCTGGCGACCCTGCCGAAGCGCATGCGGGCCGCGGTCGTCCTGCGCTACATCGAGGGGCTCAGCTCCGCCGAGACGGCCGCGGCCCTGGGATGCAGTGAGGGCACGGTCCGGAGCCAGAGCGCCCGAGCGCTGGAGCGCCTGCGCGCGCGTCTCCCCCAGCCCTCCGGCCACCTCGTCTGATCCACCACCCCCGTTCATCCACCACCTCACTCATCCACCCATGAGAAGAACGCGAATGGAGCACTGACGTGCAAGACGTGACGAATGTTCTGAGCACCCTGCGGAGCACCGGTGATGTCCCGGCCGACGCCGAGACCGTCGCCGCCGACGTCGCCCGCGGGCGCGGTGCGCTGCTCCGCCGACGGCGTCGCCGGGTCGCGGGCGTCGCGGCCGTGGCCGCGGTGGCCGCCATCGCCGCGGGCAGCGCGGGCCAGTTCGGCGGCGGCCGGTCCTCCGGGCCGAGCACGGCGGCGGTCCAGCGGACGCCGTCGACGGCCCAGCAGAAGTCAGCGACCGCCCAGCAGAAGTCGGAGGCGCCCCAGCAGACGCCCGACCTTCAGTTCGCCGCGTACCACGGCCCCCAGCCGGCCGGTTTCACGGTCGACACGGTTCCGGCGGGCTGGAAGGTGGAGTCGTCGACCACGAGCGTGTTCGTCGCCGTCCCGCCCGGCACGCACACCCCCAAGCCGGTTCCCGGCGCCACCGACCTCAGCCGCGGGATCGCCGTCATGCTCCAGGGAATGTCGCGGCTGCCCGCCGACGCGTCCGTCACCAAGGTGACCGTCAAGGGCAAGGCAGGCTCGCTGGGCCTGACCGAGGACAAGGGGGCCAAGTGGCTGATCTACCCGGACTCCGCGGGCCACAACGTCCTCGTCCAGACGCCCGTCGAACTGGGCCTCACCGACAGCCAGATCGTCCGGTTCGCGGAAGGCGTCACCGTCACCGGCGATGCGGAGGCGGCGGCGGGCTGAACCCCGGCGGGTTTGGGACGCAGGTCCCGGACCTCCCGACGGGCCGGACACCCGGGGCGCCGAACGTGGTCAGGGAGTGCGCCCCGCACGTGCGGCGGCCCGCTGCTCCCGCGCCCACGGGTAGTCCGGCCTGAGTTCCAGCGCGCGGTCCAGGTCCGCCAGCGCCTCCTCGTGACGGCCCAGCGCGGACAGGGAGGCGCCCCGACTCGCGTACGCCGACGCGTAGTCGGGGTCCAGGGCCAGCGCCCGGTCGTAGTCGGCCAGGGCCTCCTGGTGGCGGCCGGCCACCCGCAGGGCGTCGCCGCGTTCGCAGCGGCCCCAGGCCCAGTCGGGTTGCAGGGCGAGCGCCCGGTCGAGGTCGGCGAGTTGGCGGGCGTGGTCGCCGAGGCCGCGCCAGACCCGGGCGCGGCGGCTGAGGGCCCAGGCGTAGTCCGGTTTGAGGTCGAGTGCGTGGCCGAGGTCGGCGAGGGCCGCTTGGAGGTCGCCCCGGCGTTCGTGCGCGGCGCCTCGGGAGGCCCAGGCGAATTCCCCGGCGGGGTCCAGCCGGATGCCCTCGCTCAGGTCCCGGATCGCCGCGTCGTGGTGGCGCAGGATCCGGTGGTACTCGCCGCGCAGGCTGTGGGCCAGGGCGTGGTCGGGGGCGAGTGCCAGCGCCCGGTCCAGGTCGGTGACGGCCGTCTCGTAGTCGGCCAGGTCGCCGCGGGCCGTGGCCCGGCCGAGGTGGGCCGGGACCAGCCCGGGGTCGAGCGCGACCGCCCGGTCGAACTCGGCCAGCGCCTCCTCGTGCCCGCCGCCGCGCCGCAGCTCCCGGCCGCGCACCACGTGGGCGTGCGCCCGTGCCGGTGCGTCCAGGCCGCCCCAGCGCAGCAGGAGGAGCAGGGCGTCCGACGTTCCCTCGGCGGCCAGGGCCCGGGTCAGGTCCATGCCCCAGCGGCCCGCCTCGGGCGCGTCGGCGTCCTGCCCGGCGTCCAGCAGGGCCAGCGCCCACCGCCGTGCCTCGACGGCGCCCACGTCACAGGCGCGTGCGACGTCGCGCAGCACGCCGGGCAGCGCGCCGCGCTCCTGCGCGCACAGCTGGTGGTAGGACTCGGCGAGCCGCAGTTCCCGCCAGCGTTCGTCCCCCCACAGGTCGCCCGCCGTGAGCCCGGACTCGGCCTCCGCCCGCCACGCCCCGAACGTCTCGGCCAGCACCCGCTGCCGCTGCGCCCATCCCCGCGGTGACCGCCGGCGCAGCATCCGCAGCATCGGGGCCCGTACGACGTCGTGGTACTGCGCCCGCGCCCCGCGCTCGTCGACGAACGGCAGGCCCCGCAGCCATCCGTACAGCGGTTCCACTTCGTCGTCGCCGCACTCCACGACCGCCCGGAACACGTCCGCGTCCAGCCGCCGGGGCAGCGCGCAGGCCAGGGCGACGCCGCGGCGCACCGGATCGGGCTCCCACTTCAGGAACCGTTCCACGGCCGAGGCGCTCGGGTCGCCGACGTCCTCGGGGTCGGCGGGCCGGGCCCCGGCGAGGGTCGAGACGAGCACCGGCAGGCCGCCGGTGAGCCGCAGCACCTCCTCGACGACCGGTTCGGCCACCACGCCCCGGTCGGCGAGCAGTCGGCGCGCCTCCGCGTCCGTGAACGGCGTGAGCGGCAGATCGGACATGAAGTCCGCGAGGGCCCCCCAGTGGGCGGTGGCGAACGGCCGCTGTCCGGCGGTCACCACGACGGTCTCGGCGGGCAGGACACCGTAGCGGTCGGTGGTCATCACGTCGTGCAGCCAGCCGTCGAGGAACGGCCCGGTGCGTTCGTACGTGTCGAAGAACAGGACGGCCCACGGCGCCGTCGCCACCGCGTCGGCGAGTCCGGCGAGGAACGCCGGGGTCAGGACCCGCTCGGGGGACAGCACGATCTGCACGTCCTCGTGGTTGCCGAACCGCGCGCCGAGGTTCGCCCGGAGCCGGTCCGCGCCCTGGGCGACCTGCTCGGCGTCCACGGTTCCCGCGAGGGCGCCGACGCCGGGGAGCAGGCTCAGCCCCGCCAGCCCCGCCTGGGTCAGGACCCGGCTCCCCACCGACGCGCCCGCCGGCTCCAGGGTGGCGACCGCGGACTCCGCCTCGTGCCGGCGCATCCGGTGCGCGGCCAGCAGCCGGTCCAGCTCCTTGAACCGGTGCCCCTGACCGGCGAACTGGCGGCTGACGGAAGCCAGCGCCTCCGGGACGCTCCCGGCGCTCTCGTCCACGTACGCGGTCAGCGCCCCGCGTTCCCGGGCGATCTGCTCCAACTCCCGTACCAGGAAGGTCTTCCCGACCCCGGCGTTGCCGTGCACGTGGAACAGGAAGCGGTGCCGCTCGTCGTCGGGGGCGAGGTCGAGGTTGGCCCGGAACGCGGCGCGTTCGGGGCCCCGCCCCACGAACCCGGACCGCCTGCGGCGCCTGATCAGCTCCTGCATCGACAGCCGCGGCTGCGCCATCCGTACGCCCCCTCGCCTCACCGGACCGGCCCGCCTCCATTCTGGCTCACCGCGCACGGGACGCGCCCGGTCCGGCCGGGAAGGAACCGGTCATGGCCACCACCTCCACGACGCGCACCGCAGGCCCCCACGGAACCGCCGGCTCCGGGGCGCTGACGGCGGTCGGCCCGGCCGGCGGGGCAGCGGAGGGACGCCAGTGCCCCGCCAGGCACTAGTCGACGACGGCCACCGGCGTCTTCGCCGTCCCGAACGCCCACAGCTGGGCGCCGTCCGCCTTGTGCAGCCGGATGCCACTGGTCTGCTTGCCGACGGCCGGCGGCGGGGAGGACCCGTCGACGGCGTTGGAGAACGCGATCGACAGGCCCGACTTGTTGGCGAAGTACAGGACGTGCTCGATCGCCACGCCGTCGCTGCCCTCCCTGGCGTCCACTCGGAGGGAGACCGCATAGGTGCCGACATCGGGGCTCACCGTCCCCGGCCACACGGCGAAGGTGCCGGTCGCCTTCCCCTCCGCGTCGACCAGCCAGATCCGTTTCTGGCCGAGCGAGTAGACGATGCGGCGGCCGGTGCCCGAGGCGGCCGGCGGTGCGGGGGGCGCCGTCCGCGTCGGTGCGGGCGCCGGGTGCGCGCTCGCCGACGCCGAGGCGCCGGGCCGGGCCGCCGCCGTGGGGTGCGCCCCCTTGTCGGCCTGGACGGCGAGGGCGGTCACGGCCACGGTCGCCCCCACCGTCAGACCGGTGACCCAGACCCACGAGGGCAGTCGGGCAGGCACGGGTACGCATCTCCTCCGCTACGGGCCCCCGTCGCTCGGGGGTCGGATCATCGTACTGTGACCGTCCTGCCCGGCCGCGCCGCGAGGGGCCCGGTCCCCGGTCGTTCCCGTGGTCAGTCCAGCACCGGCAGCAGCTCGGGCAGATGCCCGTCGGAGGCCGCCGCCGCCCGCTGCCGCTCCTCGGACACCTCCCCGTAGAGCGTGGTCCGGGGCCGGGCGGGACGGCCCGCCGCCTCGGCCACCGCGACCAGGTCGCGCACCGACTTGTACGAGCCGTAGGAGGAGCCCGCCATGCGGGAGATGGTCTCCTCCATCAGCGTGCCGCCCAGGTCGTTCGCACCGGAGCGCAGCATCTCCGCCGCACCCTCCGTACCCAATTTGACCCAACTTGTCTGAATATTCGGGATGTGCGGGTGCAGCAGCAGCCGGGCCATCGCGGTCACCGCCCGGTTGTCCCGCACCGTGGGGCCCGGCCGGGCGATGCCCGCCAGGTACACCGGCGCGTTGGTGTGGATGAACGGCAGCGTCACGAACTCCGTGAAACCGCCCGTCTCCTGCTGGATGCGGGCGAGCGTGCGCAGGTGACCGAGCCAGTGGCGGGGCTGGTCGACGTGGCCGTACATCATCGTCGAACTCGACCGGATGCCCAGCTCGTGCGCGGTCGTGATCACCTCGATCCAGGTCGCCGTGGGCAGCTTGCCCTTGGTGAGCACCCAGCGCACCTCGTCGTCCAGGATCTCGGCGGCGGTACCGGGGATGGAGTCGAGCCCGGCCTCCCTGGCCGCCGTCAGCCACTCCCGGATGGACAGGCCGGTGCGGGTGGCGCCGTTGACCACCTCCATCGGCGAGAACGCGTGCACGTGCATCCCCGGGACGCGTTCCTTCACCGCTTTCGCGATGTCGAAGTAGGCGGTGCCGGGCAGGTCGGGGTGGATGCCGCCCTGCATGCACACCTCCACCGCGCCCACGTCCCACGCCTGCTGGGCGCGGTCGGCGACCTGGTCGAGGGAGAGGGTGTAGGCGTCGGCGTCCGTACGGCGCTGGGCGAACGCGCAGAACCGGCAGCCGGTGTAGCAGACGTTGGTGAAGTTGATGTTGCGGGTGACGATGTAGGTGACGTCGTCGCCGACGGCCGCGCGGCGCACGTCGTCGGCGATCTTGGTGAGGGCGTCCAGCGCGGGGCCGTCGGCGTGCAGCAGGGCCAGCGCCTCCGCGTCGGTCAGCCGGGTCGGGTCGTCGGCCGCGGTCGCCAGTGCCGTCCGCACGTCCGTGTCGATCCGCTCCGGGACCATCCCGGGGGCCGCCGCCTCCCGCAGCGCGCCCCAGTCGCCGTACACCTCGTCGAAGTCCTCGCGC
This sequence comes from Streptomyces sp. NPDC056161, assembly GCF_042268025.1. Lineage (NCBI taxonomy): Bacteria > Bacillati > Actinomycetota > Actinomycetes > Kitasatosporales > Streptomycetaceae > Streptomyces > Streptomyces sp. NPDC056161. The sequence goes on along the minus strand of NZ_JBHJUV010000041.1, from coordinate 65,402 downwards.
CGGTCGCCGGTGCGGCCCTCGGTGTCGATGGTGCGGTGCAGGTCGGTGCGGCCGGTGGCGGTGAACGCCTCGTCGGGCTCCTGCCAGGGCAGCCCCGCCGGACGGGCCGCGGAGCGGGCGAGGCCGGTCTCCGGGTCGGCGAGCGCCGCCACGTGCGGGCGCAGCCGCGGATCGAGCCAGGGCTCGCCGCGCCGCACGAACTCCGGGTACACGCACAGCCGCTCGCGCAGTTCGAAGCCGGCCGCCGCGGACTTCGCGGCCAGTTCCTCGATCTGCGGCCAGGGCCGCTCCGGGTTGACGTGGTCGATGGTGACCGGCGAGACCCCGCCCCAGTCGTCGATGCCGGCGCCGATCAGCCGCTCGTACTCGGCGTCGACCAGGTTCGGCGGGGCCTGGAGGCAGGCGCTCGGGCCCATGATGTGCCGGGCGACCGCGACCGTGGCGACCAGCTCGTCCAGCTCGGCGTCCGGCATGCCGCGCATCGCCGTGTCCGGCTTGGCGCGGAAGTTCTGGATGATCAGCTCCTGGATGCCGTGGTAGGCGCGGGAGACCTTCCGGAGGGCGAACAGCGACTCGGCCCGCTCCTCGTACGTCTCCCCGATCCCGATGAGGATCCCGGAGGTGAAGGGCACGGAGGAGCGTCCGGCGTCCTCCAGGACGCGCAGCCGTACGGCGGGTTCCTTGTCCGGGGAACCGTGGTGCGGGCCGCCCGGCTCGGACCACAGCCGGGTGGCCGTCGTCTCCAGCATCATGCCCATGGAGGGCGCCACGGGCTTCAGCCGCTGGAAGTCCGTCCAGGTCATGACACCCGGGTTGAGGTGCGGGAGCAGGCCGGTCTCCTCCAGGATGCGGATGGAGATCGCCCGGACGTAGGCGATGGTGTCGTCGTAGCCGTGCGCGTCGAGCCATTCGCGCGCCTCGGGCCACCGGTCCTCGGGCTTGTCGCCCAGCGTGATCAGCGCTTCCTTGCAGCCGAGCGCCGCGCCCTTGCGGGCGATGTCCAGGACCTCGTCCTGAGACATGAACATGCCGTGCCCGGCGCGGCGCAGCTTGCCGGGGACGGTGACGAAGGTGCAGTAGTGGCACTTGTCCCGGCACAGCCGGGTGAGCGGGATGAAGACGCTCTTGGAGTAGGTGATGACGCCTGGCCGGCCGGCCGCGTCGAGCCCCGCGTCCCGCACCCGGGCGGCGGACGCGGTGAGGTCGTCGAGGTCCGCGCCACGCGCCTGGAGCAGCACGGCCGCCTCGGCGACGTCGAGGGCGACGCCCTCCCGGGCACGTTTGAGGGCGCGACGCATGGAGTTCTCGGTCGGGCCGGTTCCGGAGGTCGCGGAATTCGTCATTCTTTGAGCATACGTTCGGGCTGATCAGAGCGGAGAAGACGCAGCTTGTGGTCGACAGGTACCGGGCTCCGCTTCGACGGTTCGCGTCTCGCCGAGGAGCGCGGCGCCCGCTGCATTCGGCTTGGTCGCCTTGATCTTGCTGAGAACGCGCTCAGAGGCGCGCTTGACTCAGAGGCTCTGGCCAAGGGGCAATCGTTCCGCCGTCGAGGCGCGGTCCGCGGTTCGTCGCCACGTGCTGGACGGCCCAGATGTACAGGCACTTCGAGAACCCGAAGCCGGGCTACGTCGCCGACTGGCAGGATCTGCCGGGCTGGCAGAAGGAGACCGACTCGGACATCTTCGAGGCCGTCGAGGACGCCACCGGGTAGAAGCGTTCCGACGGCGGCCGTCCACCTGATGACCGGCCGGATGGATCGACGGCCCGTCCACGATGGCCGGGCCGGACCCGGGCACCTCGGCCCACAGGGTGACGGTGGCGTGCTACGCGGGGCGGTTGTCGCAGCCGTCCCGGCCACGCACCTGGACGCGCACCATGTGGTCGAGCTCCGCGATGCACGGGCCGCAGGCGTACACGTCGCCCGCGGCGCCCGGCGTGGTCACCGAGCCGACCCACAGCACGGCCACGCCCGCGCGACGGCAGTACAGCCAGCACGTCCCCGCCACCCAGGCATTGCCGTCACCGGGCCGCGCTGCCGACGGCCACGCGTCCCGCCACGGGCGCTCCACGGCCGGGACGAACATCACGGCTCACCGCCGACCGGCCGTACGCACCCGGCCAGTTCCGGCGGGGGCCGCAGCACCGCGTAGTCACCGAAGTCCCGCCAGCAGCGCCGGTGCCCGGTCTCCTGCGTGTGCCTGCGCTGCCACTCCTCGACCGGCTCCGGGCCGCTGTGCGTACCGGACTCCGCGCCGCACTCGGCATCGTCGCCGGACACGCAGCGCGCCTCGTACTCGGGCTCCGCCGTCGGGTCCTGCTCGATGGTGAACGGCACGTACCGGAACACCCGCCGGGTCACCGCGCCGCCCCCCGCTCCCTGCGCGTCACGTCCTTGACGTGCAGAAAGCCACCGGCCTTCTCGATTTCGCGCGCCACCTCGTCGTACTCCTGCGGAACGGACGAGATCATCGAGCGCCACGCCGTGAGCACCGCCCCGGCCTCGCCACTCCTGACGCACTCGACGGCCTGCCCCAGCCCGGCACGCCCGTACGGCGGGAGCAGCCCCGCGCGTTCCTCGATCACGTCCGTGATCTCCCACCCGAACGCCTCGGCGTACTCCGTGCACTCCTCCCGAGGCGCCGCGAAGTCCGTGCTGGGAGCGCCGCACAGGTAGATCACGCAGCGGAACCGCTCGATCCTCGCGGCCTCGGCCGGCACGTCGGCCTCGCCCGGGAAGACTCCCGCCGCCGCGTCGGCGAGTGCCTGACGCCTCCTCAGGTCACGTTCGGTTCGACGGACTCCGGTCCGTCCCTGCCTCTGTCCGCCCTCAGTGCTGACCATGCATCAATCGTGCCCGTGCGATCACACACAGTGAAGTGACGATGAGTGACATCGGTCGAGGTCGCGCGACACGCGCTCGTACGTTCCGTACGACTCACACCGTTCCGTACGACACACACCGTTCCGTACGACACACACCGTTCCGTACGACACACACCGTTCCGCACGACTCACGCGATCAACGGCATGCCGATCACTTCGCCGATCCTGCGGACGCGCGCCGTCGAGACCTTCGCGAGACGCTTCCCGATGACACCGGGCAACGCCTGATGCCTGACCCACTCCGGGGCGTCGAGGCCCACCTCGATCAGCGTGTCCCCCGCCTGATCGTGGAGTCCGGCCGCGCACTGGGCGAGGGCGACGTCGAGTTTGTAGCGGTTGCGGGCCACCTTCGACATGGACTTGGGGAGCTTCTTCATGTCGGGGTGGCTCGCGAGCTTGAGTGCGCGCCCGTAGTTCTTGAGCGCGACGTGAATTCCAACGGCTTCGGTCTTTGCCGCCGTTGGGCCGAAGCTGGTCCCGTACAGCTTCTCGTCCCGGCCGAGCCTCGCCGCCGCCGCGTGTGCCTGGGAAATGTAGTCGTCGGCCGCGTTCTCGTCCTCACGCCTCGACGCCGCCACGGCAGCGGAGATCATCAGGCGTCCGTACGCAAGCAGCTGCGGTCGCGACCCGTTGCTGAACGACGGTTCGATCGCCGTCGCCGCTCGCTCGGCCACGGCCACGGCACGGGGCAGTTTGGCTCCGCGGAGGTAGATCCACGACAGCGTGGACTCCAGCAGCGCGGTCAGCACAGGGTCGTCGACTTCCTTCGCCAGTTGCTTCGCGGAGGTGAGCGCGCTCAACGCAAGGTCACGTTGCCCGAATCCGTTGGAGCACGAGGCGGCCACCCGATACGTGCTCGCCAGAACCGATCCCAAACGCAGCCGCTCGCTGCCGGTGGCACCTGCGTACCTGACCTGTCCTTCCATGAGGACCTTCGAGGCGTAACTGCTCACCGTCGCCGTGTCGCTCGCCCAGTAGGCGTCCCACGCGCGGTTGCGGGCCTCGCTCAGTTCGTCGACGGTACTCGGGTCTTCGACGCCTTCCCACTCGCCGAGGGCGCTCTCGTGCACGGCATCGGACAGCCGGCGCAGCGCGGCACGGTCACCCTGGTCCATGCCCCGCCTCGGCGCCTGCTGACCCAGGATCACGGACACGTCCGTATTCAACGCATGGGCGAGTTTGAGCAGCGAACCGACGGACAGTTCACCCCGGCCCTGCTCGGCCTTCTGCACCAACGCGAGGGACAGCCCCGCAACATCGGCAAGACCCTGCTGTGTCAGATCAGAACCCCGCAGGTGCTTGATGCGCTCACCGTTCGTCAGGTCTGCCCAGTTGCTCACGGTCACCTACCCCAGTGCGAATGCTCAGGCTGCAGTACTTCGATGGTAGGTCCCGGCGGGCGGGACTCCGGAGGGAACGGAACAGACGCAGGGCCCTGGCGGACTCCGGCCAGCCTTCAGGGTGAACCTTCCTGCCTCACGTCGACGACAACGCACCCGAAGCCCCCTGCACCTTCATGTCGCCGCCCTAAACTCCAAGCCCCGTACGCGGAAATCGGTGACCGCTGGCCGGGACAGCCGTGTGGCTGAACTGGGCGCCGAGATCGACGCCCTGTGCACGACGTGACGAGAGGCGTTGGCATGTCGGTGACCGATGGGGCCCGGGTTTTCCGGGAGGCATGGATCGCGGGAGTGCGAAAGTACTTCCCCGGGGAACCGAAGCCGAGCTACGTGACCCCGTGGGACGACACTCCTCCCTGGGAGCGGGAAGCCGCGGCTGCCGTGTACGAGCAGGTTCGTCAGTTCCTCGACCTGAGCGGGCGCCATGCCGCGCGGCTGACGCGCGAGCAGAAAGGGCGCTTCGTCGCCACGTGCTGGACGGCCCAGATGTACAGGCACTTCGAGAACCCGAAGCCGGGCTACGTCGCCGACTGGCAGGATCTGCCGGACTGGCAGAAGGAGACCGACTCGGACATCTTCGCGGCCGTCGAGGACGCCACGAGCTGATCGGCCGGCCCGGCCCGCACCAGGTGCGCCGACGAGAGCGAGGCAGTCGCGGGCTTCGCCTCGTTGCACCGCGGGACCCTGACTCCGCTGCTCGACGGCGGGAGCGCTGGTTCTTGTTCGACGAGTGGGGGCGGGCGCTCCGGTGGTTCAGGAGGAGTGAGCAGTGACGGAGGCCTCGCCGAAGAAGCCGATCAGTTCCCGGCTCAGCTCCTCCGGGCGTTCCTCCGCCAAATAGTGGCCGGCTCCGGGGAATTTAACGAACCGGATGTCCCTGGCCCGGTGCTCGTTCGACGCGCGGGAGATGTCCAGGAACTCTCCGCCCGGTACCAGGACCGGCATGGTCAGCTCGGGAAAACGGGTCGCTTCCTGGATGTCCTGTGAGAGCGTCCGGTACCAGCCGGCGACCGCCCGGATCGCCTCGGGCGAGTCGTACGCCCGCGCGTACACGGCGCGGCTCTCCGCGTCGATGGCCGCCGGATCACCGGCGATCTTCTCGGCGTACCAGTCGATCAGGATGCGGTACCGGCCCGCGAGCAGGCGCTCGGGGAGGCCGTCGAGCTGGTTGAACCCGAAGTGCCATGCGTTGGTCTCCGCCGACGCGGGCAGCACCGGCAGGGCGGCCAGTACCGGGTCGGGTGCTCCCGGGTCCCACATCGCCAGCTTCGCCGTGCTCTGCGGATGGGTGGCGGCGAAGAAATACGCGATCCAGGAACCGACGTCCTCGCCCGCGATGTTGACCCGGTCGTAGCCGAGGTGCCGGACGAGTGCGTAGATGTCCTGGGCCATGTTGGCCTTGCCGTAACCCGACTCGGGTTTCTCCGAGTCGCCCATGCCCCGGTACTCGCAGACGATGACGCGGAAGTGCTCCGAGAGGGCGGGCATCATCTTCCGGTACTGCCACCAGGTGCGGGGCCACCCCGGGAGCAGCACCAGCGGGTCACCCGAACCGCCCGTCACATAGTGCAGCCGCACCCCGTTGACGTGCGCGTAGGCGTGTTCGAAACCGTCGAGCCCGGTCGACACGTTCGCTTCCTTTCTTCACGGCTGGAACCGGCGGCGCCGTGCGGTCGCGGCGCCGTACGGTCGCGGCGCCGTACGGTCGCGGCGCCGCGCGGGCAGGCGAGCAGGCGGGACGTCCCTCAGGACCCGGCAGGATCCGGCAGTTGCTCGGTGGCGTAGCGCACCATCAGCTCCGCCATGGGCGACGGCCGGAGTTCCTGGACGGAGGGGGCCACCCCGGGCGCGGCGGGCGTCGAGGAGGCGACCAGGAGTTCCTCTATGCCGCCGGGGGTGAAGAAGAAGATCATCCGCGCCGCGTGATACCCGCGGTTGATGAAGCGGTGCCTGGTGCCACGGGGCACGAAGAAGAACCCGCCCGCGCCCGCCGTGACCGGCTCGTCGCCGTTGAGGAACTCCAGCTCGCCGGAGAGCAGGTAGAAGGCTTCGTCATGGTCGTTGTGCACGTGCGGGTCCGGTCCGCCGCCCGGCGGGACGGTCGCTTCCAGCAGGGCGAGGGACCCGTTGGTCTCCTCGGCTCCGACCTTGAGGGTGTAGGTGTCCCCGGCGGCCCAGATGTTCCTGCCTCCTCCGGCGGGGACGTAGACGGCGTTCCTCTTCGTGTGGCGCGGGTCGGACGCATGCGGGTCCACCAAGCTCACGGCGCTTCCTCCTCGACGGACGACGAGTTTTGTAGCGATCGCTAGTAAACTATGGGTCGGGTGATGGCCCGTCAAGAGCGCGGGCGGGTGGATCCCCGGAAGGCGCACCGCAGTTGGGCTCGCACCCCCGTGTTACGGTCTGGGAATCCGCTGGAAAGGTAGTGAACCGCCATGCCAGGTGGCCGTCCGCGCAGCTACGACCCGGACAAGGCGCTGGACGCGGCCATGCTGGTCTTCTGGGCCCGGGGCTACGAGGGCACCTCCATGTCCGACCTCACGGCCTCCATGGGAATGAGCGCCCCCAGCGTCTACGGAGCCTTCGGCGACAAGGAAACGCTGTTCAAACGAGTCGTGGAGCACTACCTCGCCGGGCCCGGCGGATATCTGGAGGCAGCCCTGGAAGCGCCGACGGCCCCGGCGGTCGTACGCACCCTCCTGGACGCCGCCATCGACACGGTCGCCGGTGACCGCACCCCGCACGGCTGCCTCACCGTCCACGGCGCCCTCGCGGTGGGCCCTCGCTCGGAACCAGCCCAGCAACTGCTGGCCCGTATCGGCAGGAACAAGATCCGACTGCTCACCGACCGACTACAGGGGTTCCGCGACACGGGCGGCCTTCCCCCGCACTGCGACCCGGCCGCGCTGGCGCAACTCCTGATCACGGTCATCCAGGGGCTGGCCGTCCAGGCGGCCTCGGGAGCACCGCGGGAAGCGCTGCACCGCATCGCCGACCAGATGATGGCCCTGTTTCCCCACGAGGGCTGATCGGCCGACGGCGACCCGCGCCGTTCCGATGACCACGCCGTTCCGATGACCGCGCCGTTCCGATGACCGCGCCGTTCCGATGACCGCGCCGTTCCGATGACCGCGCCGTTCCGATGACCGGGCTCCCGATGACCGCGCCGTTCCGATGACCGGGCTGTCCCGGTGACCGGGCCGTCCCGGGCGGGCCGGTCCGAGAGCCCCGCGCCCGCACCCCGGCTCAGCGCCGAGGGGCCTCCACCAGCGCACCGTACCCGTCGAGCACCCGCAGCACCTCCGCCTCCCCCGCCGGCGGCAACTGCACCACCGTCTCCTCGATGCCGAGTTCCGCGTAGTGGGCGAGCTTGCCGGGGGTGGGCAGGACGGCGGACGGCACCACCTGGAGGGCGGCCGGGTCGCGTCCTGCGTCCGCCCACACCGCGCGCAGCACGGGCAGCGACTCGGCGAGGCCGCGCCCGCCGATCGGCAGCCAGCCGTCGGCGTACTCGGCGATGTGCGCGAACAGCTTGGGTCCCGCGGCCCCGCCGACCAGGGTGCGCGGGCCGGTCACCGGGCCGCGTGGCTTCTGCGCCGGTTTGGGGTGGGCGTGGCTGGCCCGGACGCCGGCGAACTCCCCCTCGTAGGCGGTGGGTTCGTCGGCCCACAGCGCCTGCATGAGCCGTACCCGGTCGCGGGCCAGTTCCCTGCGGGTGCGCCACTGCACGCCGTGGTCGGCGGCCTCCTCCACGTTCCAGCCGAAGCCGACGCCCAGGGTGAACCGGCCGCCGGAGAGGTGGTCCAGGGTCGCGATCTGCTTCGCGAGGCCGATCGGGTCGTGCTGCGCGACGAGCGTGATGCCGGTGCCGAGGCCCAGCCGGTCGGTCACCGCGGCGGCCTGCCCGAGCGCGACGAAGGGGTCGAGGGTGCGGCCGTACTCACGGGGCAGGTCGCCGCCCATCGGGTACGGGGTCGTGCGCTCGGTGGGGATGTGGGTGTGCTCGGGCAGATACAGCCCGGCGAAGCCGCGCTCCTCCAGTTCCCGGGCGAGGCGGACGGGCGCGATGGTCTCGTCCGTGAGGAAGATCGTGACGGCGATACGCATCCCCCATCTGTACCCGGACTGCCGTCAACTGTCCATACCGACCGGTCGGCATTCCGTCGCCCCCGTACCGGCACCGTCCACCTCGGAATGGCAGGGGCCCGACAACGATCGCTTCCCTTCCCTTGTCCCGTGGTTCACGACCGTGTACGAGAGTGACGCACACCCCCCATGTGCACGGTCCGATGTGGGTCCGATGTGCACGCCCCATGTGCACGGTCCGATGTGCACCCCCCATGTGCACGGTCCCACCCCCATGTGCACGACCCCGCACCACCACCCACGGCAGCCACCCGCGACACGAGCACGAGGGAGAGCAGCATGTGCGATGAGGACCACGGCGGCGGACACGGTCTGGGCCGGCGCGCCCTGTTCGTGACGGGAGCCGCGGCGGCGCTTACGTTGGGGAGCGTGAGTTTCGCCGCAGCGGACGGACAGCAGGAAGAGATCAGGACCGTGCGCGGCACCCTGCCGCCCGGCGCCCCCGACTTCGTCTACGTACCCGTCGAGGTGCCCTCGGGGGTGCGGGAGCTGAAGGTCTCCTACACCTACGAGAGACCGTCGGTGCCGGCCGGTGTCCAGGGCAACGCGCTCGACATCGGCCTGTTCGACCAGCGCGGCACCGACCTGGGGGGCGAGGGCTTCCGGGGTTGGTCGGGCGGCGCCCGCACGGAGTTCTTCGTCCGGGCGGACGACGCGACCCCGGGCTATCTCCCGGGCCCGGTCGGCAAGGGCACCTGGTACGTCGTCCTCGGCCCCTACACGGTGGCGCCGCAGGGCCTGGCCTACGAACTCACCGTCACGCTGACCTACGGCCCGCAGGGGCAGGCCGTGCGGCCGGTGTATCCGCCCGAGCGGGCCAAGGGGCGCGGCCGGGCCTGGTACCGGGGCGACTGCCATCTGCACTCCTGGTACTCCGACGGCCGCCGCACGCCCGCCGAGATCGCGGCGCTGGCCCGGTCCGCGGGCCTGGACTTCATCAACTCCTCGGACCACAACACGCACTCGGCGCACGCGCACTGGGCGGACGCGGCGGGCGACGACCTCCTGATCATGCTGGGCGAGGAGATCACCACGCGCAACGGCCACGTGGTGGCCCTCGGCACGGACCCGGGCACCTTCGTCGACTGGCGCTACCGGGCCAGGGAGAACCGGTTCGGCCGGTTCGCCCGGCAGATCCGCAAGTCCGGCGGCCTGGTCGTGCCGGCCCATCCGCACGCCACCTGCGTCGGCTGCGGCTGGAAGTTCGGCTTCGGCGAGGCGGACGCGGTGGAGGTGTGGAACGGCCCCTACACCCCCGACGACGAGGTCACGCTCGCCGAGTGGGACAACCAGTTGGTGGCGTCGGTGCGGGAGAACCGGCCGTGGCTGCCGGCGATGGGCAACAGCGACGCGCACCGCGACCCGGACCCGGTCGGCTCGCCCCAGACGGTCGTCCTCGCCGACGACCTGACCCGCGAGGCCATCCAGGAGGGCATCCGCGCGGGCCGCTCCTACGTCGCCGAGTCCAAGGCCGTCACGATGACGTTCACCGCCACCGGCGGACGGGCCCGGCAGGCGGGCATCGGCGAGCGGCTTGAGGTGGACCCGGACACGCCGGTGACGGTCCGTCTGGAGGTCTCCGGCGCACCGCGCTGCACGGTCCGCCTCGTCACCGACGAGGGTGTCCTGCTGACCAGCGACCCGCTGCCGGTGAGCGGTTCGGGGGTCGTGGAGTGGCGGACGACACCGTCGTACGCGGCGTACGTACGGGCCGAGTTGCGGCACGAGACGGCGGCGGGCCCGGTGCCCGGTGCGCTCGCGGGCTTCACGAACCCGATCTTCCTCGGCCGCCGCTGAGGTCATGGACCGGATGGCCCCGGGCCGCCGAGGTCACACGGGCCCGAGGGTCCCGGGCCGGCCGCCGCCGAGGTCACGGGTCCGACGGTCCCGGGCCGCCGCCGAGGTCGCGGGTCCAGCGCACCTCGCCGTCCTGCCGCTCGTCGGTCGGTTCCAGACCGGCGGCGGCAGCGACGGCGGCGGACGCGTGGTGCCCGGGGTGCACATGCGCGACGATCCTGCGCACCGGCCGCCCGGCGAGCCGGTCGACGAGTGCGCGGGCCGCCTCGGTGGCGATGCCCCGCCCCTGCCACGGCGTGCCCACCACCCAGGCGACCTCGGCGACCGCTCCCCCGTCGGCCGCAGCGGCGATCGTCGCCTGGACGGTGCCGGTGAGCCGGTCCTCGTCGCACAGCAGGACCACCCAGTTCAGCCAGGTGACGGCGGGGTCGGGGGAGCCGGCCGCCAGCCGCCGGTAGCGTGCGCGCAGCTCCGGCGGGGTGAGCGGGGTGCCGCCGGTGAAGGTGTGCAGGGCGGGGTCGGACAGCACCTCGGCCATCTCCCGCGCGTGTTCGACGAGCAGGGGACGCAACTCCAGCCGACGGGTGCGGATGGTCTCGGCCTCGACTCTCATGGGCGTACCTTCGCATGAGCGGTCGACGGCGCACCGTCCCCCGGCGCTCGCGGGCGTACCGTCCCTCCCACCACACCGATTCCGCAATCCCGCCGCCCTATCCGCCCTATCCGCCCTATCCGTCCCGCCGTCCCGCCGTCCCGCCGTCCCGCCGTCGTCAGGAGACCCCGATGTCCAGCCGTCCCGAGCTGAAGCACCGCATCGTCACCCGCTTCCAGCGTCATCTGGCCAATCCGCTCACCCGGCGACTTCCGTTGCAGACGGTGCTGGAGACGACGGGCCGCACCTCGGGCCTGCCCCGGCGGACGCCGGTGGGCGGGCGGCGCGTCGGCGACGCCTTCTGGCTGGTGTCGGAGTTCGGCCTGAAGTCCCAGTACGTGCGCAACATCCAGGCCGATCCCCGGGTCCGGGTCCGGATCAGGGGCCGCTGGCACACCGGCACCGCGTACCTCCTCCCGGACGACGACGCCCTGGCCCGGCTGCGCCGGCTGCCCCTGCTGAACAGCACCGCGGTCCGGGCCTTCGGCACCGATCTGCTCACCGTCCGGGTGGACCTGACGGCGTGAGCGGGCCGTACGCGAAGGGCCGTACGCGAAGGGCCGTACGCGAAGGGCCGTACGCGAAGGGCCGTACGCGAAGGGCCGTACGCGAAGGGCCGTACGCGAAGGGCCGTACGTGGGGCGGCCGGGCGTGCGCCGGTGGTTCACCCCGGCCAGACCAGCGCCTGGACCTCGCTGTAGGCGTGCAGGGCGTAGGAACCGACGTCCCGGCCCACTCCGCTCCGCTTGAAGCCCCCGAACGGCGCCTCCATGTTGCGGCCGACGGTGTTGATGCCGACCCCGCCGGCCCGCAGCCGCCGCGCCACCCGGAAGGCACGGGCCACATCGCCGGACCAGACGTAGTCGAGCAGGCCGTAGTCACTGTCGTTGGCCAGCCGGACGCCCTCCTCCTCGTCGTCGAAGGGGATCACGGACACCACCGGGCCGAAGATCTCCTCGCGGGCCGACCGCATGTCGTTCGTGCAGTCGGCCAGCAGGGTCGGCGCCACGTAGAAACCGTGCTCCAGCGGCGGCCGTTCGCCGCCCGCCACCACCGTCGCGCCCTCCTTGCGGGCCAGTTCGACATACGCCTCGACCCGGTCCCGGTGCGCGGCCGAGATCACCGGTCCCACCACCGTGTCCGGCGCCGCGGGGTCGCCCACCTTCAGCCGTGCCGCGTACGCCGCGAGCCCGGCGACCAGCCGGTCGTACACCCCGCGCTGCGCCAGTACCCGGGTCGGCGCGGTGCAGATCTGCCCGCTGTAGAAGGAGAACGTGGTGCCGATCCCGGCGACCGCCAAGGCGAGGTCCGCGTCGTCGAAGACGAGCGCCGCGCCCTTGCCGCCCAGCTCCATCAGCTGGCGTTTCATCGTGCGTCCGCACACCTCGGCGATGCGCTGCCCGACCGCGGTGGACCCGGTGAAGCTGACCATGTCGACGTCGGGCGACTCCACGACCGCCTCGCCGACGCCCACCGCGCGCCCCGAGACGACGTTCACCACTCCCGGCGGGGCGCCCGCCTCCTGGAGCGCGCGGGCCATCCGGTACACCGACAGCGGGTCCTGCGGGGCCGGTTTCACGACCACCGTGTTGCCCATCGCAAGCGCCGGGGCGACCTTTCCGGCCGGGTTCGCCCACGGGTTGTTGTAGGAGGTGATGCAGGCGACGACCCCGACCGGCTGCCGTACCGCGAGGGCGCCCAGCACGGCGGCGGGACCCATCGGGCCCGCCTCGTTGATCTGCGGTTCGATCGCCCACTCGGCCGGTTCGACGCGTGCGTAGCGGCGGAACCGGGCCGTCGCCACCGCGACCTGCATGCCGCGCGCCGTCCCGGTCGTGGCGCCGGTCTCCGCGCGGGCCAGGTCGGCGTACGGGACCAGCCGGCCGCGGATGAGGTCGGCGGCCCGCGCGAGCACGGCGGCCCGTTCCCGCGGCGGCGTCCGCGACCAGGGGCCGGCCGCCTCGCGGGCCGCCGCGCAGGCCGCCCGCGCCTGGTCCGCCGACGCCTCCGGGGCGAGGCCCACGGTCCGTTCCGTCGCCGGGTCGGTCACCGGGTAGTGGCCGGCGGCCGGTTCGGCCCACTCGCCGCCGACGAACAGCGGCTGCCGCTCGTCCGGGCCGCTCGTGCCGTGCCCACCGTCGCGGCTCACGACGTACTCACCGTCCCCTGCCCACCATCGCGGCCCACCGCGTACCCACCGTCCCGCTCCACGCCGTACTCACCGTCCCGGCTCACCGCGTACTCACCGTCCCGCCCCACGACACACCCGTCCCGACCCACCACGTGCGCACCGTCCCACCCCACGACGCACCCGTCCCGGCTCACCGCGTGCTCACCGTCTCGGTGTCGCGGCCCGAGCGCAGCACCCGGCCGGGCACCGCCCCGCTCACCGCGTCGTCGCGGATCGCCTCGACGCCGTTGACCCACACCGCGCGGATCCCGATCGCCCGGGAGTCCAGCCGCGGGCTGTCACCCGGCAGGTCGTGCACCAGGGTGGCCTGGCCCGCGTCGATCCGCTCCGGGTCGAACAGGACCAGGTCCGCGTGCCAGCCCTCGCGGATCCGGCCGCGCTCGCGCAGCCCGAACAGCCGCGCCGGGTCGTCCGTCAGCATCTTCACCGCCGTCTCCAGGCCGACCAGCCCGCGACCGCGCAGGCAGTCGCCGAGGAAGCGGGTGGTGTACGGGGCCCCGCACATGCGGTCCAGGTGGGCGCCCGCGTCGGAGCCGCCGAGCAGTACGTCCTCGTGCTGCCAGGTCTGTGCCCTGAGCGTCCAGGAGGCCGGGTCGTTGTCGGTGGGCATCGGCCACAGGACCGTCCGCAGGTCGTCGGCCGCGCAGATCTCCACCAGGCACTCGAAGGGTTCCTGGTCCCGTTCCCGGGCCAGGTCCTGGACCACCCGGCCGGTCAGCCCGCGGTTGTGTTCGCTGTAGGTGTCGCCGATGACGTACCGCCCGAAGTCCGTCAGCCGCCGGAAGACGCCCGCTTCCTTGGACCGGGCGCGGCGCAGCAGTTCCGCCCGCACCCCGGGGTCACGCAGCTTCGCGATCCGTTCGGGCACCGGCAGGCCGAGGATCCCGCCCCAGCCGGGGATCAGGTTCAGGGCGCAGAAGGTGCCCAGGGACATGTTCATCGGCGTGAGGATCGGCATGGTCAGCGCGACCACCCGGCCGCCCGCCTTCCGGGCCCGTTCGCTCGCGCTCAGCTGCCGCGGCACCCGTTCCGGGACGGCCGCGTCGATGGTCAGGACGTTCCAGTTCAGGGGCCGCCCGGCGGTCGCGCTCAGCTCCACGAACAGATCGATCTCGGCATCGCTGAACTGGTCGAGGCAGCCGGCCACGATCGCCTCGATCTGGGTGCCCTCGTGCTCCCCCACCGCCCGTGCCAGCGCGAGCAGTTCGGCGGGCCGGGCGTGCCGGGACGCCACCGGCCGGCCGTCGCCGTCGGAGTGCGAGGAGGACTGGGTGGTGGAGAAGCCCCAGGCGCCGGCGTCCATGGCCTCGTGGCACAGCCGGACCATCGCGGCCAGTTGGTCGTCGGTGGGCTGTCCGCCGACGGCGTCCGGGCCCATGACGTGGCGCCGCAGTGCGCAGTGGCCGACCATGAACCCGGCGTTGACCGCGATGCGGCCCTCCAGGGCGTCCAGGTACTCCCCGAAGGAGTGCCAGCTCCAGGGCGCGCCCTCCTCCAGCGCCACCAGGGACATGCCCTCCACCCGGGACATCATCCGCCGGGTGTAGTCGGCGTCCTTAGGGCGTCCGGGGTTCAGCGGCGCCAGGGTGAACCCGCAGTTGCCGGCGGCCACGGTGGTCACCCCGTGGTTCAGGGAGGGGGTCGCGTACGGGTCCCAGAAGAGTTGGGCGTCGTAGTGGGTGTGGGGGTCGACGAAGCCGGGGGTGAGGACCAGGCCGGTGGCGTCCTCGGTGCTGCGGGACTCCTCGGTGACGGTGCCGACGGCGGCGATCCGGCCGTCCCGTATGCCGACGTCGGCGGTGAATCCGGGCGCACCGGTCCCGTCCACGACGGTCGCGCCCTTGATGACGTGATCAAGCATGGGACCCTGCCTCCTTGATCTCCCGTGCGGCGGACACGCCCCCGTGGGGGCGCGGGGAACTGCGCGAGCAGCCACGACCCGCCCACAGCCCGGCGACGACACTCACCCGGCACCCCGAACCCGCACATCCATAGGGGCGCGGCGAACTGCGCGAGCAGCCACGACCCGCCCACAGCCCGGCGCCGACGCTCACCCGGCACCCCGATCCCGCGCATCCGACGTACCGGTCACCGCCCGGACCCCGGCGCACCGGCCCGCCCGAGCGGCGCGGAGAACTCCGGCCCGAGCAGCGCGGAGAACTACCGCCCGAGTGACGCGGAGAACTACCGCCCGACCGGCGCGGAGAACTCCGCGGGGAGAGGAACAGCGCGGGCACCCGCACCACCCCGCCGCCCGCGGCAGCGATCACGCCGCCGCCCGGAACCGCGACGTCCGGTGCACCGGGTCCGTGTCGATCTTCGGGATCACGTGCTCCCCGATCAGCCGGATCGTCTGGAGCGTCTCCTCCTTCGGCACCCCCACCGGCAGCCCGAAGCTGATCTGGTCCGCCCCCGCCTGCTCCCAGCGCTTGCACTGGCGCAGCACCTCGTCGGGGTCGCCGCAGATGAGCAGTTCCTCCTCGATGAGGACCTCGACGAGCTCGGCGGTGTACTCCGGCAGCGTCTGTGGCCACTCCGGGAAGCCCTCGGGCCGCGGGAAGGTGTCGTGGTAGCGGAAGACCAGTGAGGGCAGGTAGTGCAGCCCGCCGTGCACGGCGATCTCGATCGCCTCCGCGTGCGTGGGCGCGCAGATGGCGGTGGTCGTCACCATCACGTTGTCGTTCACGAAGTCCCCGACGGGTTCCGCGTTCACGATCGCCGTCTTGTACTGGTCCAGCACCCACTCCATGTCGGAGACCTTCTGGACGCTGAACCCGAGGACGCCGAGGCCCTTCTTCGCGGCCATGGCGTACGAGGGCGGGGAGCCGGCCGCGTACCACATCGCCGGGTGCGACTTCCCGTACGGCTTGGGGAGCACCTTCCTGGGCGGCAGCGACCAGTGTTTGCCCTGGAAGCCCTGGTACTCGTCCTGGAGCCACATCTTCGGGAACTCGGCGATGGTCTCCTCCCAGATCTCCTTCGTGTAGTTCATGTCGGTGATGCCGGGGATGAAGCCGAGGATCTCGTGGCTGCCGGCGCCCCGGCCGCTGCCGAACTCGAAGCGGTTGCCGGTGAGGTGGTCGAGCATGGCGACCTTCTCGGCCACCTTGACCGGATGGTTGACCTGGGCGAGCGGGTTGAAGATGCCCGAGCCGAGGTGGATGCGTTCGGTGGCGTGGGCCAGGTAGCCGAGGTAGACGTCGTTGGCGGACAGGTGCGAGTACTCCTCCAGGAAGTGGTGCTCGGACGCCCAGGCGTACTTGAAGCCGGACTTGTCCGCCTGGATGACGTACTCGGTCTCCTCCATCAGCGCCTTGTGCTCGGCGAGCGGGTCGGTCTCGGCGCGTTTGCCCACGTATCCCTGTACAAAGAGCCCGAATTCCAAGGAGGTTCACCGTCCCCTGTCGTCGTCCCTGTCATCCATTTCTGACGACCATTTCTGACGCGCCGTCAGATACGGCTTGCCGCCGACTGTGGCACCGGCGGCCCGGACCGTCAAGAGCTGACGGTCAGTCAGCCACGGCCGCAGGCGGGTGCTCAGATGACCGAGACCCCCGCCAGCCAGCCGCCGTCGACCACGAACGGCTGCCCGGTGACGTACGAGGAGTCCGCGGAGGTCAGGAACAGCGCCAGCCGCGCCACCTCCTCCGGGCGTCCGATCCGCCCCAGCGGCACGAGCTTGCGGTACAGCTCGTCCAGCGCCCGGCTCATCTGCTCCGCGTCGGCCGTCGGATCCAACTGCGCCGGGTTGGACATCGCCGTGTCGATCGCCCCGGGGCACACCGCGTTGACCCGGATCCCCCGGTGCGCCAGCTCCAGCGCCGCCACCCGGGTGAGCCCGAGGATGGCGTGCTTGGTGGCGGTGTACGTGCCCACCCCCGCCATCCCGGTCAGCGCCGCGTAGGACGCGGTGTTCACGATCGTGCCCCCGTCGTCCAGCACGGGCGCGACCGTCTTGATCCCGAGGAAGCAGCCGACCTGGTTGACCCGCAGGACCTGGAGGAACTCCTCAAGCGGCGTGTCCACCAGGGCGTTGAAGCGCAGGATGCCGGCGTTGTTGACCAGCCCGTCGAGGTGCCCGTACGCCTCCTTGGCCGCGGCCACCGCCGCCCGCCAGCCGTCCTCCTCGGCCACGTCCAGGTGGACGTACAGCGCGCCCAGTTCCTCGGCCACCGCCCGCCCCTGGTCGTCGAGGACGTCGGCGACGACGACCTGGGCGCCCTCCGCCCGGAAGAGACGGGCCTCCTGCTCGCCCTGCCCGCGTGCCGCGCCCGTGACGATGACGACACGCCCGTCCAGCTTGCCCATGCCTGCTCCTCCTGCTGTTAGAGGTGGGGGGCCACGTCCGCGCCGAACGCGGCCATCTGGTCGGTCAGTTCGGTACGGCTGCGGCAGCGGAACCGCACCTGGATCTGGTCCACGCCGATCGCCCGGTAGGCCCGCAGCGACTCGGCGAGGGCGTCCGGGGAGCCGCTGAGGGTACGGCGGCCGACCTTCCAGGCGGGCCGGCCGACGTACAGCGGTTCGGTGATGGCGCCGACGGTCAGCGGCGCCTCGATGCCCGCCTCGGCGCGCATCCGCCTGAGGCCGGCGATCAGGCCGGGCAGCCGGTCGCGCGGATCGCCCTGCGGCAGCCAGCCGTCGCCCTTGAGGGCGGCCCGGCGCACGGCGGGCGGCGAGGACCCGCCGACCCACAGGGGCACCCGTTCCTGGGCGGGCCGGGGCCGCTGCCCGAGCCCCTCGAAGTCGTAGAACTTCCCGTGGTGCACGGGGAACTCCTCGGGCCCGAGGGCGGCCCGCAGGGCGTCCACGCACTCGTCGAGCACGGCGCCCCGGCGCCGGAAGTCCGCGCCCAGCACCGCGAACTCCTCCGCCACGTGCCCGGCGCCGACGCCGAGGACCAGCCGTCCGCCGGAGAGGTGGTCGAGGGTCGCGTACTGCTTCGCGGTCAGCAGCGGGTGGCGCAGCCCCACGATCGCGACATGGCTGAGCAGCCGGGTGCGGGTGGTGACGGCGGCGAGGTGGGCGAGCGTGGCCACCGGGTCGTACCAGACCGTGCTCATCGCCGGGGCGAGTCGGCGCGGGATGGCGACGTGGTCGCAGGAGGCGATGTAGTCGAAGCCGGCCCGGTCCGCGGTGCGGGCGATCTCGACTAGGTCGGCGGGCCCGGCCCCGGCCTCCCAGCTCTCCGCGTAGAGGGTGCTCTGCGACTGCACGGGCAGTTGGATGCCGTAGGCGAGGCGTGCGGCGCTCACCGGGAACCCGCCCAGCGGCCGTCCGCCGTGAGCCCCAGCAGTTCGATGGCGTTGCCCCGTACGATCCGTTCGACGACGTCGGCCGACAGGTGCCCCATCTGGGCCTCGCCGACCTCGCGGGACTTCGGCCAGGTGGAGTCGGAGTGCGGGTAGTCGGTCTCGTACAGGACGTTGCCGACGCCGATCGAGTCGAGGTTGCGCAGCCCGAAGGCGTCGTCGAAGAAGCAGCCGTGGACGTGCTCGGCGAACAGCTCGGACGGCGGCCGGTGCACCTTGTCCGCCACCCCGCCCCAGCCGCGGTTCTCCTCCCACACCACGTCGGCGCGTTCCAGGATGTACGGGATCCAGCCGATCTGCCCCTCCGCGTACATCACCTTCAGGTTCGGGAAGCGCTCGAACTTGCCGCTCATCAGCCAGTCGACCATCGAGAAGCAGCAGTTGGCGAAGGTGATCGTGGAGCCGACGGCGGGCGGGGCGTCGGCGGAGGTGGACGGCATCCGGCTGCTGGAACCGATGTGCATCGCCACCACGGTGCCGGTCTCGTCGCAGGCGGCGAAGAACGGGTCCCAGTCCTCGGTGTGCACCGAGGGCAGGCCCAGGTGCGGGGGTATCTCGGAGAAGGCGACGGCCCGCACCCCGCGGGCCGCGTTGCGCCGCACCTCGTCGGCGGCGAGCCGGGCGTCCCACAGCGGGACGATGACGAGCGGGATCAACCGGCCGCGGGCGTCGGGCCCGCACCACTCCTCCACCATCCAGTCGTTGTAGGCGCGCACGCACAGCAGCGCGAGGTCCCGGTCGGCGGCCTCGGTGAAGGTCTGCCCGCAGAAGCGGGGGAAGGTGGGGAAGCAGAGCGCGGACTGGACGTGGTTGACGTCCATGTCGTCGAGCCGCTGCGGCACGTCGAACGAGCCCGCGCGCATCTGCTGGTACGTGATCACCTCCAGCTTGATGTCGTCCCTGCTGTAGCCGACGGCGGTGTCCAGGCGGGTCAGCGGCCGGTGCAGGTCCTCGTACACCCACCAGTCGCCGACCGGGCCCTCGTCGCCCGGGACGCCCATGACGGGCTTGAACCGGCCGCCGAGGAACGACATCTCCTTCAGCGGCGCGCGCACGATCCGCGGACCGGTGTCCAGGTACTTCCTGGGGAGCCGGTCCTGCCAGACACGGGCCGGCTCCACGGTGTGGTCGTCGACGGAGATGATCTCCGGGAAGGGGGCTGCGGCTTGGGTCTCCATGGGGTCACGGTAGCGCCGATCTGACGGTCCGTCAGCTATCGGGAGGGGACTACGGGGACTTCCGGCGGGCCGCCCTGAGGGGCCGCCCCGGCGGGGGCCACCCCGGCGGGGGGCCACCCCGGCGGAGCGGCGTGGCCGTCAGGGAGCCGGAGGAGCCGACGGAGACGGAGGAGACGGAGGAGACGGAGGAGCCGAGGGAACCGGAGGAGCCGAGGGAACCGATGCGTCCGCCGAGGCCGGGTCCAGGGGCCGTGCCGCTCGCGCGGTTTCGAGGATCTCGGCCAGTCTGAGAGTGTCGGCGAGGTACCGGTCGTAGGGGAAGTCCTGCCCCTGCAAGCCGCGCCGGAGGGTCTCGGCCAGGGGTTTCCCGCTGGAGTGGAAGAGGTCGCGGCCGGTGGCGGTGAGTTCGACGAGACGGCGCCGCGCGTGCTGCGGGTCACGGGTGATGCGGACCAGTCCGTCCTGTTCCAGCGGTCGCAGCGCCCGGCTGATCGCCGGATCGGAGACCCCCAGCGCCTGTGCGAGCCGGTGCTGCGTGGCCGGTTCCACGTCTTCCAGCGCGCCCAGCAGTCTGATCTGGCTGTAGGTGAGGCCGCCGTCCGGGGCGGTGTGCCGGCGGGCGAGATCGCCCAGCAGGGAGACCACCCGGTGCAGCAGATCTGAGAGTCCGTCGTCCATATGTGCAGCGTACCTCAATGTTGCGCGGTTAATATTAACCATGCAAGACTCTGAGTCATGGACACCACGACCACGACCACGACCATGACGACGGCCATGACCTCGACCGCCTACCTCGCACAGTCCGCCTTCCCCATGTTCTGGCTGCTGGTGGCAGCCGTCGGCGCACTGATCCGCACCCGGCACAGCCCCTCCCGCCGAGCCACGCTGGAGACCTGGCAGCGGTGGTGGGCGATCGGCGCGCTGGGATGCGGCAGCCTGTGGATGACGATCTCCTTCGTCACGATCCCGGACACGATGGCCACCGCGATCGGCTTCGGCCGGACGCCGTTCGAGTTCGAGATCGCCTTCGCCAACCTCGGGCTCGCCGTCATGGGCTGGCGCGCCGCCTCACCCTCGGCCTCGGCGAGGGAACGCATCACCATCGGCCTGGGGGCCGGAATGTTCCTCTGGGGCGCGGTGATCGGCCACGTCTTCCAGTGGTTCGCCCACGGTGACCACGCCCCGGGCAACACCGGGGGAGTCCTGGTCTACGACACGCTCATCCCGGCAGTCATGATCATCCTGGCCTGGCGCTCCCAGCGGGCCTCCGCGGTCGAGCGGGCCGCGGTCGCCGAGCCGGCCGCGGCACCCGCCCTCGGCTGAGCACGCCGGTTCCGCACTGCAAAGCCACGGGCCGCCGGCCTGCTCGTCGCGGCCGGCGCCGTGCCGCGGCTCACCGGCAGCGGCCCGCGCAGCGCCTACGACGCCTCCCCCGCTCCCCGGCCCACTGCCCACTGCCCACTGCCCACTGCCCCGACAACCCCGGCCAGTTGGCGGGCTGTTGCCCCGTTCGCCGATCCAGCTTTTTGAACCGGGTGGGCGGCTGATCCGTAGTAAAGGTGGAAGACCCGCCCGCCGAGGAGGCCCCATGCCGCGCCAACAGCCCGAGAACGTCGGCGCTCATTCCGATCAGCAGCGTGCGCTACTGCGTGATTACCCCCATCTGCAACAGGTATGGGAACAGTCTGTTGAGGCCGGGAAATCTGGTCACCACAGCGAAGTTGACGAAAACTACGTTCGCGAGCACGCATCGTATCTGGCGTCAATAACGGGCCAGATCCCCCATGAGCATTACGCCGATGTGAAAATTATACATGCGGCCGGCCTGCGTTTCGGCAGCCGTATGAATACCCAGTCTCCACAGAATGGCGCGGCGGCACAGCTCGCAGGAGAAATGGTGAATTACCCGCAGTCGAATCATTCGTCCGGCACGTCGGCATACTCGGCGGCACAAGCAGCACGGATGCCATCCTCCGCACCTCGCCCTCCGGCCCGTTAGCCAAAGCAATCAGACAGGACCCAACAGGGGCCCTCCTATCTGTCCCATCTGTCCTATCTGTGTGCAGGTCAGCGTACAGGTCCGAAAATTCCATATTGGAACTGTTTGTTCCCCGACTGCACCTGCTGCCGAGGCGTCCGGCGTGTCCGTAGCGACCACATGCGCGCCTTGGGACGCGCGGCAGCCGGGCAGGAGCCGTGCACAGTGCACCGGCTACCCGTGCGCCGGCTACCCGTGCGCCTGCCGGCCGTGCCTCGGCAGGAGGCCCACCAGGAGCAGCGTCAGGACGTCGAGGCAGGCGACGATGGCGAAGACCAGTTCCGCGGCGGCGAAGTGGGAATGGACCGTCGGGTGCCCGACCCGGGCGAAGAACACCGTGCCGAGGGCGGCGACACCGATGGCGCCGGCGAACTGCTGGACGGCGTTGAGCAGGCCCGCGCCGGTCCCGACCTCTTCCGCGGTGGCGTCGCCGATGATGAAGTCGGTCAGCGGGACGAACACCAGCCCGGAGCCGAAGCCGGTGAGCAGCAGCGCGGGCGCCAGCCTCCAGACGGTGATGTCGGTGCCCCAGTGGGCGACGGACCACCACAGGACCAGCAGGCCGACGACGGCGAGGGACAACCCCAGGTGCAGGGTGGCCCGGCCCAGTTTTCCGGCGAGTACGGCGCCCGCGAGCAGGACGGCGCCGGCGGTGCCGAGGGCCCAGGGGATCAACGTGAGGCCGGTACGCAACGGCGTCCAGTGCAGGCCCTGTTGCAGCAGCAGGTTGATGACGAGGACGAACGCGCTGAGCGACGCGTAGAACCCGGCCACGATCACCAGGCCGACGACGAAGCTGCGCTTGCGGAACAGCGTCGGTGCGATGACCGGGTGCCTGCTGCGCCGTTGGGAGACGACGAACAGGGCGAGCAGGACGGCCGAGGCGGCCATCATGACGTAGGTCCAGGCGGGCCAGCCGAGGTCGCGGCCCTGGATGAGCGGGACGATGAGCAGCGCGGAGGCCGCGGTGAGCAGGCCGACGCCGGTGAGGTCGAGGCGCGCGTCCGGGTCCTCGCCGCCGCGGCGGGGCAGGACGTACCGACCGAGGACGAGGGCGGCCACGCCGAACGGGACGTTGATCAGGAAGATGGAGCGCCACTGGCTGCCGAACAGGTTCAGGTGGAGCAGCCAGCCGGCCAGGATCGGCCCGGCCACCATGGTCAGGCCCATCAGCGGGCCGATCGGGGTCAGTGCCCTGCGCAGGTGCTGGGGCGGGAAGACGACCTTCACCAGGGCCAGCCCCTGCGGGATCATGACCGACCCGCACAGGCCCTGCACCGTGCGGGCGACGATCAGGAAGACCGCGTCGGGGGCGAGGCCGCAGGCCAGCGAGGCCAGGGTGAAGCCGGTCATGCCGAGCAGGAACAGCCGTCGGCGGCCTAGCAGATCGCCGAGCCGCCCCGAGGTGACCAGGCCGAGCGCGAAGGCCGCGGTGTAGGCGCTCAGCACCCACTGGACGGTCACCTCGCCGCCGCCGAGGTCGGCGCGGATGGACGGGCCGGCGAGGTTGGCGATGCTGGAGTCGATCAGATCCATGAGGTCGGCCAGGACCACGACGCAGAGGACGAGCCACGCGGAACGCGGCGGCCGTGCGCTGGATGGGCCGGATGGGCTGGACGGGCTGGACGGGCTGGACGGGCTGGACGGGCTGGTGGGCGCTTGTGAGGAGCGCTGGTCAATGGACACGAACACTGTTCTATGACAGATCACAGTTCTGAACAATGCGAACAGTGTTCGGTGTGAGCTAGAACACTGTTCGTCACTTCGCTAGACTGCCCGCATGTCACCGACTCCGCAGGAACGGCGCGCAGCGCGACACCAGCTCGGCACCGGTCCGGGCGGTCCGGGCACCTCCGCGGCCCGGCGTGGACCGTCCGGCGGGCGCAAGAAGCCGATCACGGTCGACGCCATCATCGGCGCGGCGTTCGGCATCGTGGCGAGCGAGGGGTACGAGGCCCTGACGATGCGGCGGGTGGCCACCGCGCTGGAGACCGGGCCCTCGTCGCTCTACGCCCATGTGGTCAACAAGGAGGACCTGGACGAACTGCTCATCGGCCGGCTGTGCGCCGAGATCGACCTGCCCGAGCCGGACCCCGCGCACTGGCGCCGGCAGGTCACCGGCGTCTGCACGCAGTTGCGCGACCAGTACCTGCGGTACCCGGGCATCTCCCGGGCCGCCTTCGCCGCCGCTCCGTCCAATCTGGACACGCTGCGCGTCGGCGAGGGGATGCTCGCCATCCTGCTCGCCGGGGGCGTCGGCCCGCAGGCCGCCGCCTGGGCGATCGACTCGCTGATGCTCTACGTCAACGCCTACAGCCTCGAAGCCTCCCTGGCGAACGAACGGCTCAGCCGCGAGGACGACGTGTGGGTCGTCGGCCGCGACGAACTGCTGCGCCGGTTCGCCGCGCTGCCCGACACCTTCCCCCACACCAAGCGCCACGCCGCCGAACTCACCGCCGGAACCACCCACGACCGCTTCGACTTCACCATCGGCCTGATGATCGACGGGCTGGGATGAGCCCACGCCCCAAACCCCGCACTGCCCGGACCCCACCCACGCCCCACCCACCGCCTCACCCGCGCCCCACCCGCGCAAAGAGAACGTGAAGAGATTGTGGACTCCCGCGCGCCCGCTGTGATCGCCGTCTCGCACGGCTGACGCATCCGCCCTGTACAAGGCAGACTGACGTAGTTGTTCGGGATGCCTAGGGGGACGAACGGATGGACGGTGGACCGCGGGTACCGGAGCAGCGGCGTCCCGGCTCCTTGGGTCAGGAGTCGGCGGTGCTGCGCTTCAGTGTGCTCGGTCCGGTGCGCGCCTGGCGCGAGGAGGAGCCGGTCAACACCGGCTCCCCGCAGCAGCGCGCCCTGCTCGCCGCCCTGTTGCTGCGCGAGGGCAGGACGGCGACCGCGCCGGAGCTGATCGACGCGCTCTGGGGCACCGAGCCGCCGCTCCAGGCGCTCGCCGCGGTGCGGACGTACGCCTCGCGGCTGCGCAAGGTGCTGGACCCCGGTGTCCTGATCAGCGAGTCCGGCGGCTACGCGGTGCGCGGCCTGCGCGCGGGCGCGCTGGACCTGGCGGTCGCCCAGGACCTGGTGGCTCAGGCGGAGAAGGCGCGCAACGCCGGTGACCTCGGCCCCGCGCGGAACCTGCTCAAGCAGGCCCTCGCGCTGTGGGACGGCGAGCCGCTGGCGGGCGTGCCGGGGCCGTACGCCGACGCGCAGCGGGTACGGCTCGACGAGTGGCGGCTGCAACTCCTCGAAACCCGCCTCGACCTGGACCTGGAACAGGGCGGCCACGCGGAGGCGGTGTCGGAGCTGACGGCGCTCACGGCGGCGCAGCCGCTGCGCGAACGCCTGCGCGAGCTGCTGATGCTGGCGCTCTACCGCAGCGGCCGGCAGGCGGAGGCGCTCGCCGTGTACGCCGACACCCGGCGCCTGCTCGCGGAGGAACTCGGCGTCGACCCGCGCCCCGGTCTGCGCGACCTCCAGCAGCGCATCCTCCAGGCGGACCCGGCCCTCGCGGAGCCCTCCGCGCCCCTCGCCGAGCCCGCGCCCGTACCGGTCCGCCCGGCCCAGCTCCCGGCGTCCGTGCCCGACTTCACCGGCCGCGCCTCCTTCGTCACCGAGTTGAGCCAGATCCTCGCCTCCGCCTCGGAGGCGGAGGGCCGGGTGATGGCCGTCTCGGCGCTCGCCGGGATCGGCGGCGTCGGAAAGACCACCCTGGCCGTGCACGTGGCACACCGTGCCCGAGCCGCCTTCCCGGACGGGCAGTTGTACGTCGACCTCCAGGGCGCCGGACCGCGGGCCGCGGAACCGGAGACGGTCCTCGGCTCGTTCCTGCGGGCGCTCGGCACGCCGGACACGGCCATCCCCGACTCGCTGGAGGAACGGGCCGCGCTGTACCGGTCGGTGCTGGACGGCCGACGGGTCCTGGTCCTCCTCGACAACGCCCGCGACGCAGCCCAGGTACGCCCGCTGCTGCCCGGCACGGAGGGCTGCGCCGCGCTGGTCACCGCCCGGGTGCGGATGGTCGACCTGGCCGGTGCCCACCTGGTCGACCTGGACGTGATGTCCCCCGACGAGGCGCTGTCGCTGTTCACGAAGATTGTCGGCGCGGAGCGGGTGGCCGCGGAACGCGAGGCCGCGCTGGACGTCGTGGCGGCCTGCGGCTTCCTGCCGCTGGCGATCCGGATCGCCGCGTCCCGGCTGGCCGCCCGGCGCACCTGGACGGTGTCCGTCCTCGCGGCCAAGCTGGCGGACGAGCGGCGCAGGCTGGACGAGTTGCAGGCCGGCGACCTCGCGGTCAAGGCGACGTTCGAGCTGGGCTACGGCCAGTTGGAGCCGGCCCAGGCCCGCGCGTTCCGGCTGCTGGGCCTGGCCGACGGTCCTGACGTCTCGCTGGCCGCGGCGGCGGCCGTGCTGGACCTGCCGCCGGACGCCACCGAGGATCTGCTGGAGTCCCTGGTGGACACGTCCCTGCTGGAGTCCGCGGCCCCCGGCCGCTACCGGCTGCACGACCTGGTCCGGCTCTACGCCCGATCCTGCGCGGAACGCGACGAGCAGCCGCCGGGCGAGCGGGCGGCGGCGATGTCGCGACTGCTGGACTTCTACCTGGCCACCACCGCGGGCGTCTACGCGATCGAACGGCCCGGCGACCGCCTCGTCGACGACCTCGCCCCCACCGAGTACCCGGGCCTGCGCTTCACCGAGGGCACGGCGGCCCTGGACTGGCTGTACACGGAGGCGGCGCCGCTGCTGGCCTGCGTACGCCAGTCCGCCGGGACCGAGCGGCTGCGGCGCGGGGTGGACCTGCTGTGGGCGGCCAAGGACCTGACCGAGTCGGGCGCCAACTCGCACCAGTACGAGACGACCGCGCGGGCGATGTGCGAGGCGACGGCGGCGGCCGGGGACGCGCGGGCGGAGGGGCGGGCACGCACCGTCCTCACGGACGTCCTGCTGGTCTCGGGCCGTATCCAGCAGGCCGAGGAGGAGGCCCGGGTCGCGATGGAACTCGCGGAGGCCGAACAGGACTCCACGGCGGTGAGCTGGGTGGCGAACAACCGGGGCCTGATCTGTCTGCACCAGGGCCGGTTCGCGGACGGCAAGGTGTTCTTCGACCGGGCCATCGCGGGTTTCCGCGCGAACCGCAACAGGCCGGGTGAAGCATCCGCCCTGTCCAACCTCTCCCGTGCGCAACTGGGCCTGGGCCGTGTCACGGACGCCGTGGAGATCGCCCAGCGCGGACTCGCGGTCTATGTCGAGCTGGGCCGGACCATGCGTCTGGCCAACGGGCATTTCGCCGTGGGCGTCGCTCTGACGAGCGCCGGCAGGTACAGGGAAGCGCTCGGGCAGTTCTCCGAGGCCCTGGGCATCTTCGGTGACCACCGCCAGCGGCTCTGGCAGGGGGCGACCAACTTCCGGATCGCCGAGGTGCACATGGCCGCCCGCCATCCGGCCCAGGCGGCCTCGCACGCCGAACAGGCCCTCGCCCTGGGCTGCATCGGCGGAGACCGGATGCGGGGCAATGTCCTGGCCCTCCTCGGACATGCGCTGACCGCGCTGGGACAGGTGGACCGGGCGAAGGCGTGCTGGCGCGAGGCCCTCAACCTCTACGAGCAGAACGCGGCGCCGGAGGCCGACGAGGTACGGGCCCTCCTCAACTCGGCGGCGGCCGCCTAGTAGCAGTAGAGAAGAGGTGCCCGCACGGCCGCCCTGCCCACAGCAGGAAGCACCACCCTTCCGCAGGGGCCCGGAGGACGGGGCAGCTTCTGCGGCGGATCAAGGTGTCCGACCGGGGTTCTCATAGGGCATCTCGCCGGTCACTGGGTGATCGCCGGCCAGGAGGAGGGCCAGTGGTCCGGCGGGCAGGAGGAATCGCCCTTCGTGTGCGGCCTGCGTGGCGTCTGCCATCGGCCACCACATGAGCTTGAAGTCCTGCTCCGTCTCGGTGAGGTCTTGGGCACCGAGGGTGAGTTCGCATGCTTCGAAGAGATGGACTCGTGCCGCCGAGCTGAGAGTGATCGCGTACGAGCCGAGTGCGCGCCATCGCCCGGCGGTGACTCCTGCTTCCTCGCGAAGTTCGCGACGGGCGCAGTCGAGCGGGGACTCGCCGGGTTCGAAGCGTCCTCCGGGGAGGAAGAGGAATTCGCCCCCGTGGTCGGGGAAGTCGGCGCTGAGCAGGGCCACCAGGCCCTGCTCAGCGCGGGCCACAACCACGGAGGCGTCACGCATCGCTTCAGTGCTCATGCCCGGTGAGCGTAACGGTCAGGCGTGCACCCAGACGGCGAAAGGCACGTTGAACACGACGGGGTGGGCAATGCCGCGGCCGTGATAGCCGTCGTCGCCGTAGGCGTCGCCGTGGTCGGCGCACATGATGACCAGCCAGTCGCCGTGCTGCGCGAGTCCGTCCAGCAGCCGTCCCAGATGGGCGTCGGCGTAGGAGAGGGCAGCCGCTTGTGAGGCAGCCGAATCTTCGCTCGACCCCAGGTAGTGACCGTGTGGAACGTGGGTTGCGCTGACGTTGACGAACAGGAACAGCGGTCGTCGGCCGGCGTAGTTGTCGGCCACGGTAAGGGCCTCGTCGACCTGGTGGCGGGTGGAGTCGGCTTCGGGCGAGCAGAATTCTGGCCGCCAGTAGTCCTCGTCGAAGAGGTCGGGCAGTACCGTGCCGAGCGGGGTTTCCCGGGAGAAGTAGGTGACCCCTCTGATGCAGACGGTCCGGTATCCCTCGTAGGCCAGGCCGTCGAGGATGTTGCCGGCGTCGAACTGGAAGGTCTCGGGCGGCACTTTCTTGAAGGCCGGCGGTCGGCATTCCCACAGCCGTGGCGGCTGGACAGGCCGGGGCAGTTTTGGCAGGAACCCGGAGAAGAACGCCATGTGGGCAGGCAGGGTGAAGGTTCCGGGCGTCTGTCGTCGTTCCCAGGCGCGGCCGGGCAGCGCCTTCGCCAGGCGCGGGGTCATACCCTGGTCCAGAGCGGTTGCGGCAACGTCGTAGCGCAGGGAGTCCAGGGTCACGAACAGGATGTTCGTACCGGACCGGATGATCGCGGGTGCGGCGATCACGGGCGGCCTCCGTCGGCAAGGGCGTCATGCCAGGGCACGATCCGGCCCTTGGACCGGTCGTTGACCGGGATGGGGATACGGTCCTCAGCAATCAGCCGGCGGATCTCCGCCAAGCCGTTGGTTTCGTCGAGCAGCACGCCGTGGTGGTCGAACAGTTCGATCCTCACGACCGCGGTCCCGCATCCACCTGAAGTGCTCGTTCTTCGTTGCGAACGGCACCTCGTCCGGGATGCCGGCCGCGCGGCAGCGCTCGCGGTCGTCGGTCCAGGACTTCGGGATATACAGCTCGCGGTCGATCAGCGCGCGGCCCTTTGAGGAGGCGTAGGCCAGGAAAGTCCCGATCTGGGAGTTCTCCGTCCTGCCCGCGGTGCCGGTGTACTGGCGCTGGACACCGGCTGAGCGGGTGCCCCTCTTCAAGAACCCGGTGTCATCCCCGATCAGGATCCCGTCCTTGGTGCCTATGGTCTCCACCACGTAGGCGCATACGTCGTCGCGGACCGCGTCCTCGTCCCACTCGGAGTGGTTGATGAAGGCGCTGGACCGAGTCGGGCCGCACCGCGCTCTCCCTGCGACACCCCGACTTGGCGTGCGCTGGCTCAAGGCCATCAACCAGGCCCAGACAGTGGCCCTCACTGCGAAGCTGGACGTCACCTTCGGTGAAAACCTCAACGACCGGTAGTACCAAAATCACCTCGGGAGGGTCGACTACCCGCATAGAGCCCTGTTTGGCTCAGATCAGTCCCTGCCGCAGCGCATACGCCACGGCGTGCGTGCGGTTGCGTAGATTCAAACGGGTCAACAGGCGGTGAATGATGTTTTTGATGGTTCGTTCGGAATAGGAGAGTTTTTGGGCGATGTAGGAGGTGTCGTACCCCTCGGCCGCCAGTCTCAAGACCTCAATCTCGCGTGCCGAAAGTCTGGTGAAGAGCTGGTGCTGTGCGATCAATTCGCCTTGGACCCGTCCGACCTGTTCGAGAAGGCTCCCGAGCAGGTCGGACGGGACCTGGCCCTCTCCTCTCGTCACTGATCGGATCACCTGTACCAGGCGTTCCGGAGTGGCCTCGGAGCGTCGTACGACGCCGATGAACCCGCATTCGGCGGCGTTCACCAACTGCTGTTCGTCGATATGTGTGGTGACCAGTACGCCCCGCGCTGTACTGGTGCGGTGGATCCGCCGCAGCAGGCGCAGTGCGTCGTCGTCGACTCGGTCACGGACGACGACCACCACCTGCGGTGCGTCGTCCGCGGCCTCGTTCCATTCGACGAATGTGATCTCGGGTCTGGGACGCAGTTGGCTGGAAATTCCAGCCTGCGTGACGGGGTCCTGGGCGCGCAGTGCCACCGTGATGGGTTCGTCAGGGTGCTGCACGGCGTCTCCTCCCTAAGACCAGGTGGCCGTGGTCAGTGGGCGGTAGTTGGGGCTTGTGGCGTTCGCAATTTTGCTGTCGCCGGTCGCGGGAGTGTTGCTAATACCAGCCGTGTTCTGTGAGAGGTCCCTGCTCGTACAGGTAGCCACGCAAGCCGGCCTGCGGGTATTCGATGATGTCCTCGGGTAGGTCATGCACCGTGAACCACGCCAGTCTGAGGCATTTCTCCGGCTCTTTATTGACGGGCTGCCCTTCCCATTCGGTGGCCTCGAAGAAGAGGCCGATGCGTTCTGTCTGGGGGTCTTGCCGGTGGTGCACGGTGTGGACCAGGCGGAGGTGGGTCGGGTCGACGGTGATACCGGTCTCCTCGTACAACTCGCGGGCGGCGCCATCGGTCAGGGGCTCGCCCCGGTCGAGCTTGCCGGACGGCATGTGCCACCGGCCGTGACCGTAGGGTCCGCCACGCTGCGAGAAGAGAATCTTGTCGCCGTCGCGGAGGATGACGTGGGTGTCGATGACGGGCTGTGCCGGTTGTCCGCTCATGGTTCCTGGGGGGTCGGGTGGGTGGGTGAGGTGATCGACGCTATCGGCAGAGCCGGAATGGCATCGGCGATTCTGCGTGCTACGTCCGATGGGGTGGCGTGGCTCGTCTCAAGGAGCAGCACCTCGACTCCTCTGCTCATCAGGTGGGCCGCGGCGTCGCCGTAGAGGTCGACTTCGCGGCTGGGAGCTGTGGGGTCGAGGTGGAAGCGGTGCGTGGCGCCGCGGGTGGCTATGCGCTCGGCGATCAGTCCGGGGTCTGCGGTGAGGACCACTGCCAGGTCCGGAAGGACAACTCGGTCGTTGAGGGCGAGGAGGAAGTCCAGCGGAACGCCGTCGAGCTGTTGCAGGACGAGCGTGGAGGGCAGGTAGCGGTCGCTGATGATCAGCTCGCCGGCGTGAAGTGCTGGGTCGATCACGGTGTCGATGTGCTCGTAGCGGTTGGCGGCCACGAGGCAGGCCAGGGCCAGGCCGTGTATCCGGTTGGCGTGACTGCGTGTGAACTGGCCCAGGTCGCTGGTGGTGGGCTCGACGGTCCGCCGGGCGGGACGGCCCTGGGCGGCGAGGTGGTCGTGGAGGGCCTGCACGGTCGTGGACTTGCCGACGCCGCTGGGGCCGTCGATGGTCACGAACCAGCCGGTGCGCTCGCCGGTCACGCCGTGGCCTTCCGGGCGCTCTGGTTCCGGTCGTGCTGCTCGCGGGTGAGCATCGCCAGTGTCGACCGGATCTGCTGGAGGGGCACGTCGCCGAACTGGATACCGACGGAGAAGTTGAATTCGTCGCGCTGGCGCATCGACTCGTCGGCGCCGTCGCCGGTGAGGTCCACGTCGCCGTAGGCCAGAAGTTCGTCAGGGTTGTATCCGGCGTCTGTGAGGGTCTTCCATACCGGTGTGCCGGGGTAGGGGCGGAACTCGAACACGCTGGCGCGCACGTCCCCGGGGTGGTGGTCGGCGATGTCCCACAGGGTGCGGATGTGGCGCACTGTCGCGTCGAGGTCGTTTTGGTCTTCTCCCGGGTAGCCGAGGATGAAGTAGCCCTTGACGCTGATGCCGTGGGCGACGAGGCGGCGGGTGACGCGCTCGGTCATCGCGACGTTGATCCGTTTGTCCATCGCGGTCAGGATGCGGTCGCTGCCGGACTCGATCCCGAGGGCGACTTCTCGCAGGCCGTTGGCGATGAGGCGGTCGAGGTCCTGGTCAGGGAGCCGGTCCAGGACGTTGATGCGGCCGGTGGCGTCCCACACGTACCGGTCGCCGATGCGGTGCCGGGTGAAGGCTTCCATCTGTTCGGTGATGACGCGGCCGTAGCCGAGGAACAGGTCGTCGACGAACCGGAATGCGGTTACGCCGTATTCGTCGTGGAGTTGGTCGAGTTCGCCGATGATGTCCTCCGGAGTGCGGACCCGGATGGTGACGTCGGGGTTGGCGCTCACAGCGGCGCCGCAGTAGGTGCAGTTGTAAGGGCATCCGCGGCTGCCGACGATGTTGGCTTCCATGTGGCCGTGATGGGCGGCTGTGGTGAGCTGTTCGGTTTCACGGCTCGCGGCGAGGCGCCGGTCGGCCGCCGTGGGCGTCGCCTGGTAGGGGTCTTGTGGCAGGAAGGCGCGGTTGACGTAGGGCAGTGCGTTGATGTCGGGGCCGAGCATCCCTGCACTCGTCCTGGGGTTCGCGATGCCGGCCGCGCGGGTGCCGAGCAGCGGGTCACGCCACAGCACGCCGGGCAGTTCCCGGCGGCGCCGCTCGTCCTCCAGGAGTGCGGCGACGCGTAGTTCGCCTTCGCCGAGGACGAGAGCCCGCAGGTTGGCCATGCGCGGGTCGGCCAGTACGCGGTCGGGCATGGCCTTGGCGTGGTGACCGCCGACCATCACGGCGATGCCCGGGTCCAGCTTGGCCGCGATCCGCGCGGACATCTCGTAAGTGGGTGCCAGCAGGTTCATCGCGGCCCAGCGGGGCACGGCGGAGTTGACGATCTCGGCTGTCTCGTCGATGCCCAGACCGTGGGCCTCCGCGTCGAGAAGCCCGACGTTGAACCCTGCCTGTTGGGCGTAGGTGGCGATGTAGGCCATGCCCAGGACCGGCAGGGTGTAGTCGTTGGTGCGCGGCCGAAGGGTGTAGTCGCGCAGCGGCGCGTTGATGAACAGAGCGTCGAGCGTGTGCCTGTCGTCGACGCCCGAGATCAGGTCTAACTGCGCCATAATTCCTCCAGGTCATCGGGCATGTGAGCCCCAGGTGAGGGTGGAGAGGGTCAGGGTGTGCAGGGCGGTGCGGTCGGTGCCGGCCCATCCCGTCCACATCGGGCCGAAGGCGCTGTTCCTCTTGTCGGGCCACGGGTAGTCAGGTGCGATCTGAGCTGCCCAGGTCCGTACGGCGAGGTCGTCGTGCGGGTAGATGCTGAAGTCGCCGGTGTAGTCGGCGGCGGCCGCGGCGGCGGTCCACGGTCCGATGCGGGGAATGCCCTGGAGCGCAGTGACCAGATCGGCGGCGTCCAGGCGTTCCCATTCAGTGTGGTGCTGCTGGTAGTCGGCGGCGGCTGCTTGCAGGGCAGTGCGGTGGAATTTCGCTCCCACGCTGGCGAACTGCTGGTCATCCAGGGCCAGGACGCCCGCGGGTGTGGGCGCGACGGCCAGCTCACCGAACGGGCCCGGAACGGTCGTTCCGACCGTTCGGCACCAGAGGCGGTAGAGCCTGCGAGCCTGGTCGGCGCGTACGACCTGCCGCAGGATCGCGGTGCTGATCGCGTCCCACAGCCACGGGTTCGCCAGCCGCTGGGTGACCCCCAGTTCGGACAGTCCGGCGCGCAGCTCGGCGGGGGCCGCGGCGGGCAGACAAGCGGGGTCTGTGGGGACGAATGCGGGCTTGACGTCCTCGGTGCCGGACACACATTCCACGTGCAGGCCATCGCGGTCGTGGACGAGGATCCAGAGGCCGGAGGCCGTAGTTACCGCACGTGCGCGAGAGCCGTCCTCGTGGGCGTGCCAGGCAGGGTGATCGGTCGTCAGAACGCCGGTCATGGGTTGCTCCTCACGTTGTGCTCTTGGGCTCGCCGTAGCCTCTCGCGTCACGAGGGCCCGGTGTGCGGCAGCCACGGAGATCGAGGGCATCAGTTGATGAGGCGGCGTCGAATGAGGTAGTCGCGCATCATCATGTACTCGTCGACCGTGGCCGGCCGGGACTCGACGGCCTGGTCACGTGGCTCGGCGGGGGCAGGCCAGGTCTCCATGGGCGGCATCAGTTCTTCTGCCGCATGGGAGAGCTTCTTGCGGCGCGGGCCGCGCACGAACAGGGTGACGGTGTCCGGTTCCATCACTGCCTGGTGCACCATCGTGTGATCCAGCGTGTACGCTTCCGGCCCGCTCGATCGTCACGATGCCGGGTCTGAGATCGGAACCGGTGAACGGGCCGTCCCGTCCGTTGGTGCGGCGACGTACGACGTGGACGTAGCCGCCGGTGAGAATGCGGGTGGCGAACGCGTAGCAGTGATCGTGAGGGACACGCTGATTGTCCGGCCGGGGGTTCATGTTCAGGCGGATCTCGAAGCCACGGTCAGGCGCTTGGTACAGCGAGAGCCGGTTGAGCAGGAGCGTGACGCGGCTCTCGGCCAGCCGCTCGGGGTCGTGCCGGACTTCGCCGACGAGCCGGGTCAGCAGACCTTGGTCGGTCGCGAGCCGGTTGAGCAAGGCGTGGCTGATGCGCTGTACTTCGCGCAGGTCCGGGATGTCCAGGGACGGCACGCCCGCCAGCCATGCGGACGCGGCCTTCATGAGCGGTCACCTGCCGGAGTGCCATGCCTGAGCCCTTCAAGCGTCCGATAGACCCGATACACGGCGGCCGCGTACTCGTCTTCGGTCAGCGGTTCCCCAGACCGCGGAGTGGGCAGCACGGTGGTGAGGACCTGCACACCGTCGGGACTGCTCTGTGTCGCGCAAAGCGTGTCCGGGTGCACTGCGAAGACCTGCTCGGGGCCGAAGCTGCGCGCGTACTGGGGGCGGCCGGCCAACGAATCATCGACCTCCTGATACATCTCCACCGCCACAGTGCCCGCGATGGTCAGGACAACGGAGGTGGTCAGTACCGGCCACGGTTCCATGGCGGAATGGGAGGCCACGCGAAGGTAGACGCCGCGGCCGTCGGGCGCGGGAAGAGGCAGGTAGACGTAGCCGTGGGCAAGGAATGCCTGTACACGCTGGTCCGTGATCGTCTCCACAACGCTCAGCACCCGCGTGGCGAGGGGCCCCAGCCAGCCAGCGGTGGCGGAGACGGGGATCTCGGGGATCTCGCACGGATCAGGCCCTTGACCGAGTAGCCGGTCCACGAAGGCGGGAAGTAAGGCGTCCACGAGTTCGCTCCTTGGGCGACGTAATGGCTCCTGGTGGTCCAGACCTTGCAGGTCCCGGCGCGGGGCGATACCTCTTCGTGGGGGAACGCGAATCGGATGCTCGTCCCCGCGCCGGGGGTTGTGCCTGCCCAAGGGCCTGGGACGGATGTCACCGGGCCACCGGGCAGGGGTCTATGCGGTGCCGGTCGGAATCGACTGGGTCAGCTGTTGCACTGGATGCAGGGCCACGTTTTCCCCTGGGGGTCCGTCACCTGGCATGAGCTGCTGCCGCACCACGAGCAATTGGTGCACGACAACTGAGCCGATTTCGTGATCAGATTCTTCATTTAATTTCCTCTTCCTTTTCTTGTTGCTGTGGTGCTGGACCCGGTCGGCTGTCTACCGTCACGTAAACAGCCAATCGGGGGCGTGCCCGCCCCTACCAGGATTCTGAATCGCCATGGGGGATGGATTCTCGGTGACGTCCAGCAGGGACGGAGTCTCAGCGACTCTTCGACGTTAGGCTGTCCCCAGTAGAGACTCCGAAGTCAATACCTGATTCAGTCGTGCCTGGTAGAATCGGAGGATCAACAGGGAGTGATCGCCTACTTTACGGGTTTCGGTGGTATCGACTACCTCGATATCTTTAACCGCGCTGGCTATACCACCCGCCCCGTACGGCCGGTCAATACGCTGCGGCCCACCCTGCTCAGGCTTCTCATGTCCGGCGGTGGCGGCTAGTGCTACCTGTGCATCGATTCCCGGGATGTGGTCGGCGGTATGGCGAGCGAGATCGACATACCCGGCATCGATAAGGGTGCCGTCGGGGCGGGTGTCGGAGTGCCGCTGTCCGTACTCCAGGAAGGTGCGATGCACCATGTGTGCCCGGTCGTTGAGCTTCGGCCAGTCCGGCAGGCTGATCCACTCGGATTGCCTCGGGTAGCTGTTGGTATCGCCGGCGGCGATGGTGACCATGCCCGGTGCTGCCAGCCTTGTGAGCCACTGAGCTTCTCTGAGTCGCTGGTCCGCGTCGTCGAAGCAAAGATGGAAGGAGACGAGATTGAGAGGCACCGGACAGCCCCTCAAAAAGACCTTCACGTGGCATGGGTGCAGATACCAAGGGTTTCTGACAGGCCGTTCCTCTGCTATCTCGAACAGGTCGGGGCGTACATACACGGCAGTGGCAATGTCGGCATCGAGATCCGGATTCGGCTCGGACAGAAATCCGTGCAGCTTCAGGCGTCTCGCAGTGGAGTTCTTAAGGCGCTGGCCGCGTTCGCGGCTGTGCTTGGCTTCCTGCTGCAAGAAAATGTCCGGCTCATAGGGAGCGAGGATATCAAGGGCCCGCTCCCTGTTTTCTTGATGTCGGCCACCATCTGCCTCGATGTTCCATACGGCGATGGTGACGGTGTCGGCGTTTAACATGCAACCTCTGCCCTAGACGAAGCTGGGTAATTATTTCTGGGTCCCCTTGCCCGGAATTGAACCGGGTGCCTGTGCCGACGCGGCCGTTCGGATGATCGCGAGAAAGCACTGCTCTACCAGTGAGCTACAAGGGGTTCGGTCTTAAGTTGTCAAGCTGCTCGGGCTGTGCCTGATTGGGCTATAGGGGGTAGTTGGCGCCAATGCAAAGTCTGCTTCCCTCCCCCGTGTGACGGGAGTAGCGCAGGGCGAGCGCG
This sequence comes from Streptomyces sp. NPDC056161, assembly GCF_042268025.1. Lineage (NCBI taxonomy): Bacteria > Bacillati > Actinomycetota > Actinomycetes > Kitasatosporales > Streptomycetaceae > Streptomyces > Streptomyces sp. NPDC056161. Next base: position 28,840 of record NZ_JBHJUV010000041.1, on the reverse strand, counting down.
CTCTACACAGGGGAGGGAATTTGCCCTACTCCACCAGGAGGTTTCCTTGGGCGAGGAACCAGAATGGTCATCCGACGGAGCAGGTGTCTTATGTTTGACTCATCCACGTAGCGCCAAGGCAGAAGCAGAAAAATCCACCAATCGCCACCACCAGCAAAATACCGACGATGTCTTGGATAACCCTGAACACTGCGAAACTCCTTCGGGTCTTCCTGTGTCGGTGGTCCGGCCGAGGTCTTCAGGGCCACCGGCACAGGTATCTATGTGATACCGACCGGGGTGCGATTCTTGTGCGGTTTTCACCGCTCTGTTGCCGATGTGCTGAAAGGTCCAGGAACCGGGCGGGTCTGGGCTACTCCTCGTCGAACTGCCAGGAGTGCAGGCAGTCGTGGCCGAGGAACAGGGTGCAGGGCTCGCTCTCCTTGCCGTCCGGCCGCGTCGGTTCGCAGTCCTGACAGTTCTTCAGCTCGACGAACTCGCACGATCCGTCGTCGCGCCAGCGAATCCACAGGCTGGTCGCGTCGTCGATCTCGTCGATGTAGTCGGCGTGGTCCCCGGAGATGTGCGCTTCCAGCTCGCAGCCGGCGGGCGAGAGCAAGTACATCGACCACTCCCCATCAGCACCGGGGATTCGTTCCAACTGGCGTTCGAGCTCGTCGCGCGGGACACGCGTGGCTGCGCGGCACCTCATGGGCCACATCACGCCGGCTCTTTCAGACAGCCGACGACGACAAGGAGCTCCAGCAGCCCGTTGACGCACCGCGCCATCCGACGCACGTGCCCCACCGCGGTCCAGCGGTCGTCGGCCATTCCCTCGGCGCACAGGACACGGGCCCGCCCAATCAGGCAGTCAGCCGTCTGGTCCTTGTGACCGGGCTCGGTGGCGACGGCGATGTCCACGAGCCGCAACAGGTGGCCGCGAAGCCGCCGGGTGAGTTCTTCGATGTCTTCCTTACCCGGTACGACATCGACCAGGACCGCGCCGACGTCATCGAGGACCGCTCCGCCATCGAACGGCGCCCACTGCCGCACTTTCTCCAAGACGCCGGCCAGGGACTCCGCGTCCAGGGGCGGCGTCCACGCCGGGACGGGCCGCGTCCACCGGGGGACGATGGCCGCGGCAGTCACGACTGATCCCGGGCGGACCGGTCGTCCAGCACCTGGCGCAGGCGGCGCGGATCGACGTACCTGAAGGCGACGACGTCCGGAGCTGCCAGCCAGTACGGACCCGGCGGCTCAGTACGGTCGAGCACGGGGACCCCGACGTAGTGGCCCAGCCGACCGTTCCTGCCGAGGCATTCCACCCCGGCATCAACGAGGCGGGAGGGCCATCCCCGGTCGGTTCCTGGCGGCACCATCACGTACAGGCAGTCTCGGTAAGGATCGCAGAACACCGGACCCGCCAGCCGTAGCCGCTTGAGCGTCACGCGCATCGCGTCGGGAGGCGTGCCGACATCAGCATCAGGGTCCAGCACGGTGTACGGCAACCGCACGGCATCCCAGGCAATCCCGGCAGTCAGCAGCACCACATCGTGAGCCCAGTCATCGTCAATCACCGTGGTCGCCGACCGGTGCAGCCAAGCTTCCGCAGCGGCGCGGCGTTCCTGAGGAGTGCCGAACGGCGTCTGCACGCTGAGCGACGTGCCGGTGGCGGTCACCGAACGCGTCCTTCGTCAGGGCCTGTCTCCTCAGCGAGGAACGCGCGGTGCTCGCTCAACCAGTCGTCCAGGCTCAAACCGCTGGGCGTGCTGATGCAGTCGAGGCGCGACGTGGTCACGAGCCCCTGGGCCTGTCCGCTGGTGATGAGCTGTTGGGCCTGAGGCCAGTTGGGGCGGTCGCTGAGCGGGACGTCGGCTGCCGTGCGGTCGATGACTACACCCGCGACCGCCCAGTCCCTTACGTGAGCGTAGCGACGGAGCCGGGCGATGACGCTCTCCGGGTCCTCGCTGGGCCCGAGGCGCGCGTAGAGCGCGACCGCCGCTCTCCGTGTGAAGCCGGCGGCTAAGTCGGCGATGGTGCGACGCCTGAAGGAATCTTCGGGGGTCCTGGTCATAGCCGTAACAGTGCCGCTACACAGCGTGCCGGTACAGAAAGGGGGCGGACGACTTTGAAAGCCCGTCAGACTCCAAGTCATCCGCGCAAGAGGAGCGTTGGGGTCATTCTCAAGGTAAGTCGTCTGTCACGGACGACTTCACTCAACGCACTGCTCCAGGTCGTCTGTCACATACCAATGTGAACGGTCATAGTGCTGTCCGCCTCGTGGCTGGCAAGAACTCCTGTGCCCCGGTTGGTGATACGCCGATCAACTCCGACACCCGCCGAAGGCGGGCCGTCGACGCTTTGCCGATCTTCTGGACGATCACGCCGGGCAAGGTCTGATGACGGGCCCAGTCCGGGTTCTCGCGCAGCGTCGTCTCAAGCGTGTCCAGTGAGGCATCCCACATCTTCGCGTCGGCCTGCGCCATCGCCTTGTCCATGGCGTAGCGGTTACGGGCTGCCTCGGTCAGCGTAGACACGTCTTGAATGGATCCGATGAGGGCGAGCGCCTTGCCAGTCTGTCCCAACGCTACGTTGACGCCCACGGCCTGAGTCGTCGCGCTGACCGGTCCGAACAGGGTGCCATGCGCACGTACTTCACGGCCCATGCGTGCGCCGGTGGCATGCGACTGCGACAGGAAGTCCCCGGCCCGTTCCTTGTCCCCCATTCGGCTCGCCACGACCGCAGCGAAATTCACGTGCGACCCGTATGCGGTCAGCTCCTCCGATGTCGCCTGGGAGAAACGTGGCTCGATGTCCACCGCCGACTTCTCCGCCAGCGCCAGGGCCTCCGGCAATCGGGCGTCCCTCAGATACACCCACGCCCGGCCCGAGCCGACCAGGGCCACCCGCATGTCGTCCGCAGCCCGCTCGGCCGCCTGCTGGGCGTGCCCGATTGCCGCGTACGCCAAGTCGCGGGCACCCATCAAATTCGCCACGTACGCGGCAACGCGGTAGGCGTCAGACAGCACCCCCCACCCCTGGGCCTGTTCGTCGGCGGTTTGTTCGTGCAGGCGAACGGCTGCCGCGGTGAGGAACGGCGCGGCGAGGGCGCCAGCCTGTACGTACTGCCCCTTCCAGTACAGCTCCCAGCACCGGTCAGTTGTCTCTTGCAGTTCTTCGAACGTGGCTGCTTCGCCCGCGTCGGGGAGTATGCCGGCGGCAGTGTCGTGAACCACCCGCGACAGGTCACGGATCACCGAACGGTCCCCTTGAGCAAGCGCCCGGCGCGGTGCTTGCTGGCCGAGGATGACCGAGGTATCCACGCTGAGGGCGTCGGCGATAGCGAGGAGAGTGGGCAGAGACAGCGCCTTGTCCTGTTCTGCTTTCTGGATGGTCACCACCGACAGCCCTGTCATCTCGGCAAGATCGGACTGCCGGATGTCGCGGCCTCGGAGGATCTTGATTCGTTCGCCCGTGCTGTAGTCGCTCCACTGGGGCATACTCGACTCCGTTTCTAGCGTCCACTAGGAACGGTACCCCTGCCCATCCGGTGGGAGACCTGGAAAAGCTCTTACGTCACTGTGACGTGAGGGGCTTTCAGCACAGCTCCCTCGGTGACATCCAGACGCAGCCCGAAGGCTTGACGACAACGCGGGGCAGGAACGCGGCTGGGCTGCGGGCCGCTCAGGAGGTCAGATAGGCGAGAGCTGCCATGGCCAGGGTGATGTGCCGGTACCACGCGCGGTAGAGCCTGACCTGGTAGTGGTCCAGGCCGCACTCGTTTCGTTACGCGCGAACGGCTCGAACACCTCCGCCGCGAACGCCTCCAACTCACCACGCACCACAGCTATCTCGTCAGGAGCCACAACTCCTCAACGCCACACAGAACCCGAAAGACACGCAACACCACAGCCCACCTGACCAAGCACTACTAGTTGTCCGACCGCCCCCCTGGCTAGGGAACCCTTCCCCGCAGACCGTTCCGGTCGTTCAGCATTCGTTTATCCCGACCCGGCACCCTCGTACCTGTCAGACCGTCGCGTCGGGGGGCAGACGGTCCGGTCCGGAGCCAGAGCGGTTATCGTGCGGCTTCGAACGCCCGTCCGGCAGCCCTCGGGGGAGCTTCCGGGCGGGCGTTGTTCACTCCTGACCACAGCAGAGGACGCAAGCGCATGAGCGACACGAAGAAGAACGCGGACGCCGCTCCAGCGGACAACCACATGCCGAGCGAGCCGAAGTCCGACGCGACCGTCACCACGCTCGACAACCACATGCCGAGCGAGCCCAAGCCGGACGCGACCGTCACCACGCTCGACAACCACATGCCGGCCGAACCGGCCAAGGACGTCATCAAGTCCATGGACAACCACATGCCCGCCCCGCCCGCCCTGGACCTGGACGGCAAGTAGACCTTCTCCACACGGGGATCGGCCGCGGCGGCGCGGAGGGGAGCCGCCGCGGCCGAAGTGTGTCCGGGAGCGGCGGGCGGTCTCCGCGTGGTCGGCGGCCACGACGGCGACCGGCTCGCCGTGGCGCCGCCGCACCGGGCCGCGCCGCGCCGCACCGGGCCGCGCCGGGCCGCGTCACCGCCCCCGCAACTCCCCCTTCACCACCTTCCCGCTCGCGTTCCGCGGCAGTTCCGTCACGAACTCCACCGACCTCGGCACCTTGTAGTTGGCCATCTCGCGGCGGGACCAGGCGATCAGGTCGTCGGCGGTGAGCCGGGCGCCCGCGCGGCGTACCACGAACGCCCTGCCGACCTCACCGAGCCGTGCGTCGGGGACGCCGATCACCGCCGCGTCGGCCACGTCCGGGTGCAGGCCGAGGAGTTGTTCGATCTCCGCCGGGTACGCGTTGAAGCCGCCGACTATGAACATGTCCTTGATCCGGTCGGTGATCCGGAGGTTGCCGGCGGCGTCGAGGACGCCCACGTCCCCGGTGCGCAGCCAGCCGTCCGGCGTCAGCGCCTCGGCCGTGGCCGCCGGGTCCCGGTAGTAGCCGCGCATCACGGTGAAGCCGTCGACCAGCACCTCGCCGGCTGTGCCCGCGGGTACCGGCGTGCCCGCCGGGCCGGCGACCCGGACCCGGGTGCCGGGGATCGCCCGGCCCGACGTCGAGGCGATCACCGCCGGTTCGTCGCCGCGGCGGCACATCGTCACCATGCCGCTCGCCTCCGACAGCCCGTACGCCGTCAGGACCGTCGCCACGCCGAGTTCGCCCCGCAGCCGTTCCACCAGCCGCAGCGGCACGACCGCCGCGCCGGTCACCACCAGGCGCAGCGCCGACAGGTCGTGGGTGTCGCGGGCCGGGTGGTCGAGCAGGGACTGGAGCAGGGTGGGCGGGCCGGGCAGGACGGTGATCCGTTCCGCGGCGAGGTTCGCCAGCGCCGTGTCCACGTTGAACACGGGCTGCGGGATCATCGTCGCGCCCCGGGTCAGACAGGCGATCACGCCCGCCTTGTAGCCGAAGGTGTGGAAGAAGGGGTTCACGATGAGGTAGCGGTCGCCGGTGCGCAGGCCCGCGAGGTCGGCCCAGATCTCGTAGGTCCGCAGCGTCTGGGCGTGGCTGATCATCGCGCCCTTGGGGTGGCCGGTGGTGCCCGAGGTGAAGATGATGTCGGAGAGGCTGCTGCCGTCCAGGTGCGCGGCGCGGGCGTGCAGTTCGGCCCGGCCCACGCCCTCCCCGCCCGCCAGGAAGTCCTTCCAGGTCCAAAAGTCGGCGGGGGCGTCGTCGGCGAGGACCACGACCTCCTCCAGCGCGGGCAGGCCGGGCAGCGGGCCCGTGCTCCCGGTGCCCTCGGCCGCCGCCCGGCGCAGCGACGCCACGTACGAGGTGCCGAGGAACGTGCCGGTCACGAACAGCAGCCGGGCCCCGCTTCTCCGTAGTACGTCCGCCGCCTCCGCCCCTTTGAAGCGCGTGTTGAGCGGGACGAGGACCGCTCCGGCGGACACCGCGCCGAGCGCGGCGACGATCCAGTCGAGGGAGTTGGGCGCCCAGAGCGCCACCCGGTCGCCGGGCCCGATGCCACGGGCCACGCAGGCCGCCGCCGCGCGATCGACGCGGGCACCGAGTTCCGCGTACGAGACGCGGGTGCGGCCGTCGACCACGGCCTCGGTGTCCGCGTACCGCCGCGCCGCCGCGCGCACCAGGTCCGGGATGCTGCTCCACTCCATGTCACCGCGCACGACCGCCTCCACGGGCCTCCCGACACATAGCTGACTGTCCGTCAGATTAGCTGTAGCCTGACGGACTGTCAGCAGAGCGGCAGCGCGGCGACGGTCCGGCACTCCGGGCCGCCGCCGGGCGACCAGCGTGCGGAGGTGCGTGCACCAATGACAGGAAACGGCCTGAAGGACGCCACCGCGATCGTCGGCATCGGGCAGACGCCGTTCGCCAAGCACCTGCCCGAGGACGAGAAGACCCTCGCCTGCCGGGCCGTCCTCGCCGCCCTCGACGACGCCGGGATCGCACCCGGCGAGGTCGACGCGCTCGCCTCCTACACCATGGAGGAGACCGACGAGGTCGAACTCGCCAAGGCGGTCGGCTTCGGCGACCTCACCTATTTCAGCAAGGTCGGCTACGGCGGCGGCGGTTCCTGCGCCACCGTCGCCCAGCTCGCCGCCGCCATCGCCGCCGGGCAGGCCACCGTCGGGGTCGCCTGGCGCTCCCGCAAGCGCGGCAGCGGCCCCCGGCCCTGGACCGACACCACGGTCCAACTCCCCACCCCCGCCCAGTGGACCCGCCCCTACGGGCTGCTGCGCCCGGCCGACGAGATCGCCATGCTCACCCGCCGCTACCTGCACGAGTACGGCGCGAGTCGCGACCACCTCTTCAACGTCGCCCTGGCCTGCCGCAACCGCGCCAACCAGAACCCGGACGCGGTGATGTACGAACGGCCGCTGACCCGCGAGATGTACATGACCTCCCGCTGGATCAGCGAACCGCTCTGCCTCTTCGACAACTGCCTGGAGACCGACGGCGCGCTGGCCTGCGTCGTGGTCTCCCGGGAACGCGCCCGGGACTGCCCGCGCACCCCCGTCTACGTCCATTCCGCCGCCCAGGGCCTGCCCGCCCAGCACCACGGCATGGTCAACTACTGGAACGACGACCCGCTCACCGGCCCGGCCTGGACCGCCGCCCGGCACCTGTGGAAGCACGCCGACCTCACCCCCGACGACGTCGACGTCGCCCAGATCTACGACGCGTTCACCGCGCTCATCCCGCTCTCCCTTGAGGGGTACGGCTTCTGCGGGCGGGGCGAGGGCGGCGCGTTCACCGAGGGCGGCGCGCTGGAGACCGGCGGACGGCTGCCCCTCAACACCGGCGGCGGCGGCCTTTCGGAGGCGTACGTCCACGGCTTCAACCTGATCACCGAGGGCGTGAAGCAACTGCGCGGCACCAGCACCGCCCAGGTACCGGGCGCCGCCACCTGCCTGGTCACGGCGGGCGAGGGCGTGCCGACCTCCGCCCTCCTTCTGACGAACAGGAGTTGAGACCGACGTGCTTTCCCCCGTCATCGACGCCGACGGCGCCCCCTTCTGGGAGTACGCCGCCCAGGGCGAACTCCGCGTCCAGACCTGCGCCGGCTGCGACGAACCCCGCTTCCCGCCCCGCCCCTGCTGCCCGCACTGCCAGTCCTTCGCCCACGAGTGGCGGGCGACCTCGGGCCGCGGCCGGATCTGGTCGTACGTCCTGCCCCATCCGCCGCTGCTGCCCGACTACGCCGCCCTGGCGCCGTACAACGTGATCGTCGTCGAACTCGACGACGCGCCCCGGATCCGGCTCGTCGGCAACCTGGTCACCGGTCCGGGGGCGCCGATCGACTCCGTACCGCCGGACCGGATCCGGATCGGGGCCCGGGTGCAGGTCGTCTTCAGCACCCTCGACGACGGCACCTGCCTGCCCCGGTGGACCCTGGAGCGCCCGTGACCGCGGTCCGGGTCACCACCGACGCGGACACCGGCGTCGCCGTCGTCACCCTCGACCGGCCGGACCGGCTCAACGCCGTCGACCTCGCCATGGCGGACGAACTCGGCGCCGCCTGGCGGGCGCTGCGGTTCGACGACACGGTGCGCGCCGTCGTCCTCACCGGGGCCGGTGAGCGGGCCTTCAGCACCGGCATCGACCGGGACGTCGTCGTGCCGCAGCCCTCCTCGCCGTACATGCAGGACGATCCGCTGCTGAGGATCGGGCCGAAGGCGAACGACCTGTGGAAGCCCGTCGTCGCCGCCGTGGCGGGCATGGCCTGCGGCGGCGCCTTCTACCTGCTCGGGGAGGCGGACTTCATCGTCGCGGACAGCACCGCCGTCTTCTTCGACCCGCACACCTCCTACGGCATGGTCTGCGCCTACGAGTCGGTGCTGATGGCCCAGCGGATGCCGTACGGGGAGGCCGCCCGGATGATGCTGATGGGGACCGCCGAGCGGCTCTCGGCCCGGCGGGCGTACGAGATCGGCCTGGTCTCCGAGGTGACCGAGCCCGGCGGGGCGACGGCCGCCGCGCGGGACCGCGCCGCCGTCATGGCCGGCCATCCGGCACAGGCCGTGCAGGGGACGGTACGCGCCCTGTGGGCGACCAGGGAGGCGGCCCTGGCCCAGGGGTTCGCCCAGGCCCCGCACCTGGTGACGCTCGGCAACCTGCCCGCCGACCGCCAGGCGGAACTGTTCGCCGACCGCCGCCCGGACGGCTTCCGCACCCGCTGAGGTCGCCCGGCCGTCACCCCCTTCCGGCCGTCACCCCCTTCCGGCCGTCATCCCTGCTGCCCCTGGCCGGCGCAGCCGCCGCCGCGCCCGCCGAAGCCGCCGGAGGGCATGCCCGAGGGAAAACCGCTCGGCCTGCCGGACGGGAACCCGCTCGGGCGCCCGGAGGGGAAGCCGCTGGGCCGCCCGGAGGGGAACCCGCTCGGCCTGCCGGAGGGAAAGCCGCTCGGCCGCCGGCAGGCCGACTGCGACTGTCCCCCGCCACCGCCGCCACCACCACCGGACGTCGAACTCCCCGAGGAACTCCCCGACCCGCAGGCCGCGAGCAGCAGAGGTGCGACGGCCAGCAGGGCGGCGGCAGGAATGACTCGGGCACGCTTCATGACGGGCAACTTCCGCGGGAGTCAGAGGGGCAGGAGCAGGAATCACATCAGCGCTCGCTGTGCCCGGCCTGGGCGGCGGGCAAAGGGAGACCCAGGAAAAGACCAGCCCGACCCCTTGTTTCCGACCCCTCCCGGATCACCGTGCGAACTTCTCGACGGCCGCCGGGGTGACGGGGGTGAAGAAGTTGACGAGGTTGCCGTCGGGGTCGCGCAGCAGCAGCGACCGGTTGCCCCAGGGCATCGTGGTCGGCTCGGTGACGAAGCTGTCGACGAATTCGGCCAGCTGCCGGTACACCCGGTCCACGTCGTCCACGAGGAATTCGGTGATCACGCTGTGGTTCTCCGCCGGGCGGGCGGAACCCGGGGCGAACAGCGGGACGGTGCGGGTGCCGGCGATGGCGAGGGTGGCGTGCGGGGTCCTGAGTTCGGCGAAGTCCTCGGTGGACCAGGCCGCCCGCACCCCCGTGGCCAGCTCGTAGAACTCGACGAGGCGGGCGACGTCGCCGGTGATGACGCGGATCGAGACGAAGTCCATGGTGCTCATGGCGCTGATCTCCTTGACTGAGGGAACCGATCGGCCGATCGGCCGATCGGGCGTCTCGAAGGCTAGGAGAAATAGCGGACAGATTCGGTCCAGTATGCGCGCTAGGGTGAAGACATGTCCCGTCCCGCAGGCCGCGTACTGACCCTCCTGGAACTGCTCCAGTCGGGCGGCACCCGGACCGTGGCGGAACTCGCCGACCGGCTCGGCGTCGAGGGACGCACCGTGCGGCGGTACGTGGACCAGCTGATCGACCTCGACGTGCCCGTGGAGTCGGTGCGCGGCCGCTACGGCGGGTACCGGCTCGGCCCCGGCTACCGGCTGCCCCCGCTCATGTTCAGCGACGAGGAGGCGGTGGCCGTGCTGCTCGGCCTGCTCGCGGGCCGCCGGGCGGGGCTGATGACCGCGCAGGACACGGCGAGCGAGACGGCGGCGGCCAAGATCCGGCGGGTGCTGCCGAAGCATGTCGCCCGCCGGCTCGACACCCTGCTGGAGTCCCTGGCCTTCACGGACCGGCCCGGCCCGTTCGCCGCGCCGGACGCCGGGGTCCTGCTCACCGTCGCCGACGCGGTACGCCACCGCCGGCCGGTCTCGATCAGATACGCCGACCGCGACGGCCGGCGCAGCGAGCGCACGCTGCACGCGTACGGGATCGTCGCCCACGCGGGCCACTGGTACGTCACGGGCGCGGACGCCGGGATCGGCGAGGAGCGGACCTTCCGGCTCGACCGCATCGCGGACGCGCGGACCCTGCCCGGCTCGTTCGAGGAGCCCGCGGGCCCCTCACCGGCACAGCGCGTCCTGTCCGGGTTCGCCACCGCCGCGTACCGGCACGAGGTGACCCTGCGCATCCACGCGACGACGGCCCAGATCCGCGCCCACCTGCCCGCCACGGTCGCCACCCTGACGGAACACCAACCCGCGACGACCGAGAACCAGGAGGCGGACGAAGACCGGGCGGCGGACGAGGACCGGGCGGACGCGCGCTGGCTGCGCGTCGAGCTACGGGTGGAACGGCTCGACTGGCTTCCCGCGGTACTCGCCGCACTCGACCGCCCGTTCGCGATCGAACGCCCCGAGGAACTACGCCCCCTGGTAACCGCACTGGCCAACCGCCTCACAACAAACGCCCAACCCGGTTGACCCCAAAGCCACACAAGAAACCGCCCACAAGGCACACGAAAAACCGCACGCTCAACCCCACCCCACCCCACCCCCACAAGGGCCGCAGGGAACTACGCAAACCCCCCACCACCCCATAAGGGGCGCGGGGAACTGCGCGAAAACCCCCCACCACCCCGCACCCAAAAAACAACCCCACCCCACCCAGGGGCGCGGGGAACTGCGCACCCCCCCCACCCCACCCGCACCCGACAAACAACCCCACAAAGGGGCGCGGGGAACTGCGCAAAAACCCCCCACCCACCCGCACCCAAAAAACCACCCAATCCGCCCAACCCAGCGGAGCGAACCGTCACGCAGTCCGAGCCGTCCCCGTCCCCTTCTCCGCGTCCAACGCATACACGCACCGGTCCTTGCTGCACGCGTAGACCACGCCGTCCGTCACCACCGGGGAGCCGGTGATCTCACCCCCGGTGGCCAGCTTCCAGCGCAGTCGGCCGTCGTCGGCCTTGAGCGTGTACAGCAGATGGTCGGTGGAGCCGAAGTGGATCCGGCCCTCGGCGACCGTCGGGGAGCCGACGATGTCGCCGCCCGACTGGAAACGCCACTTGGGCGTGCCGGTGACCGCGTCCAGCGTGTACAGCCCCTTGCCGCTGCCGACGTGCACGTGGCCCCCGGCGACCAGCACCGGCTCGATGGACGACCGGGCCTCGGTGGCGATGCGCCAGCGGTCGCGGCCGTCGGCGGCGTCGAGGGCGTAGACCGTGCCCAGGTAGTCGGCCAGGTAGATGCCGCCGCCGGTGACGGCGGGGCCGGGCACGAAGGCCGGCGGGCAGAGGAAGACCGCCGGGGCCTCGAAGTGCCAGCGGACCATGCCGCTCGCCACGTCGATCGCGAGGACACGGGAGCCCGCGGAGACGTACACACTGCCGTCGGGGGCGTGTGTCAGCCGTACCGGGACCCCGCCGCAGGAGGCGGCGTCGCCGATCGGGTACGACCAGCGCTCCTCGCCGGTACGCGCCTGAAGCGCACGCAGCCGGGCGTCCTGCCAGACGAACACGGTGCCGTCGTGGACGGCGGGTCCGGCCTCCGCCTCGGGCGACTCGAAGTCGGTCTGGCAGCCGCTGGTCTCCCACAGTTTCCGGCCGTCGGTGGCCTCCCACGCCTGGACGCCGCCACCGCGGGTGCCGGTGACGACCGTGCCCCGGTCGACCTTCAGCGAGTACACCCAGGCGTCCGTGGACAGCCGCCACAGGTCGGCGCCCTCGCGGGCGTCCAGGGCGAACAGGGTGGGGCCGTCGGAGGCGTGGATACGGCCGTCGGCGACCGCCATCGCCCAGGCCACGTCCCGGGTCTTGAAACGGCGACGGCCGGTGGCCACGTCGAGCGCGTGCACCTCGAAGGAGGTGACGTAGACGAGGTCGCCGGCCACGGACGGGGTGCCCCAGACGTCGTTGGACATGCGGAAGCGCCAGGGCCGCCAGCCCGCCGCGGTCTCCGGCGGTGCGGGCGGCGCCGCCGGTACGGCGGGGTCGGCGCCCGTGACACCGGTGCGGGGGCGGGACCAGTGGGCGGTCAGGCCGGCCTCCGGCGGGGGCGCCTTGACCGCGGCGGCGCGGGCGTCGACGACCCGCGGGCCAGGGCCGATCGGCACCTGACCGCCGGCCAGCCGGACCGGACCGGCGTCGGGGGCGGGTGCGGGGCCGGGGAGTGCGGGGCCGGGGAGTGCGGGGCCGGGCACGCCGGTGGGGCCGGGGGCCGCCGGGACGACCGGGTCGTACGAGGGCAGGGGCGGGGGCGGCATCTGGGGCACCGCGGGCCGGCCGCCGCTGCGCGGACCGGCGGGCGCGGGCTTGACCGCGGGCCGCCCGCCGCGCCGGGACTCGATGAGGGCCACGGCCTTCTCGGGCAGCCACGCGGACGCGGTCCCGCTGTCGTCGGAGCCCGAGCCGAACAGGTGCGGGGCGAGCTGGGCCTGGAGGTCGGCCGGGTTGGGCCGGCCGGTGGCCTCCATCTGCATGCAGGACTCGATCAGCGGGCGCAGCTCGTCCGGCAGGCCCTCCAGGTCGGGGCCCTCGCGCAGCAGCATGAAGACGGTCTCGACCGGGTTGGCGCCGTGGAAGGGCGGATGCCCGGTGGCGGCGAAGACGAGCATGGACCCGAGGGAGAACACGTCGCTGGCGCCCGTGACGCTGCGCGAGTCCTTGGCCTGCTCGGGGGACATGTAGGCGGGCGTGCCGACCGCGACGTTCGTCATGGTCAGACGGGTGTTCGACACGCCGGAGGCGATGCCGAAGTCGATGACGCGGGGGCCGTCCTCGACGACGAGCACGTTGGACGGTTTGAGGTCGCGGTGGACGAGACCCGCCCCGTGGATGGACTGGAGCGCCTCGGCGACGCCCGCCGCGAGCCAGCGGACGGCCTGGGCCGGCAGCGGCCCGCAGTCGTTCACTATTTCTTCCAGGGAGGGCGCGGGCACGTACGCCGTGGCCAGCCAGGGCACCGCGGCCCGCGGGTCGGCGTCGACGACCGCGGCGGTGTAGAAGCCGGACACCGCGCGGGCCGCCTCCACCTCGCGCGTGAACCGCACCCGGAACAGCTGGTCCTCGGCCAGTTCCGTGCGGACCGTCTTGATCGCCACCCGGCGCCCGGACGCCGAGCGGGCGAGATAGACCAGCCCCATGCCGCCGGCACCCAGCCGCCCCAGCACTTCGAACGGCCCGATCCGCCGTGGGTCGTGCTGTGTCAGCTGATCCACCACTTGCCTGCCACCTCCCCGTACGGGCCGCGCAGCCTCCATGTGTGTACGCGACCCCGTGCAGCGTCTCACCACCGCACCGCTGTGGCGGCACGCACCCCGATTCTTCCTGGCGCGGGCACAGGTTGCGAACCCGGCGACATCCGGGGTGTCACGTAACAAGTAAGACATTCCGTCGATATGCCAGTGCTCCAGCGGGCTGTCGGCGCTCCGGCAGGGCAGGGATGTCAGCGCTCCAGCAGCGCGAAGGACGCCCCTTGGTTGTCCGTGACGACGGCCACCCGACCGTACGACGCGTCGAAGACCGGCGCCTGCACCCGGCCGCCCAGCCGTTGCACCGCGCCGAGGGCCGCCGCGCAGTCCGCCACCCGGAAGTGGACGAGGAAGTGGGGCGGCATCTCGGCGGGGAAGACGTCGGAGACGGGGGCGCGGCCGAAGTCCGGCTCGGCGTCGGCACCGAAGAGGGCGTCGTGGAAGAGGCCGCCGTAGAAGGCGTTCGCGGCCTCGGTGTCCCGGGTGTACAGCTCGGCCCAGACGAACGTGCCGGTCTCGTGCCGGCGCCCGAATCCGCGGTGGCGGCGGGTCTGCCACAGGCCGAAGACGGCGCCGTCCGGGTCGGCGGCGAGGGCGGCCGTGCCGAGGTCGCCGACCGGCTCCGGGGGCGTCACGACCTGCCCGCCGACCGCGATGATCCGTCCGCAGAGCCGCTGTGCGTCGGGGGTCGCGAAGTACAGCGTCCACACCGTGGGCATCCGCCCGTCCGCCTTGTATGTGAGCCCGGCGACCGGCGAGCCGTCCTTGCACCCCCACACCGTGGACTCGGACGCGGGTGTGACCTCGTCGAAGGTCCATCCGAACAGCTCACCGTAGAACCGCCTGCCCGCCGCCAGGTCGGGGAGCTGTGCGTCCACCCAGCACGGGACGCCCTCTGCGTACACCGATGCCCTGTTTTCGGCCATGCCGTCAAAGTAACCGCGTCCCGCGCACCCCGCAGACCAGGCAGACCACTCTCCGTACTCGCATGCACCCCATTTGCAGTCGGCCGAATCGCGCTCCGATCACCCCTCGGTAAGCTGACGGCATGACAGGACAAGTGCGTACCGTCGACGGCCGCGTGGCCGGTCGGCGTGGGCAGGCGACCCGGCAGAAGCTGCTCGACTGCCTCAGCGAGATGCTCAGCTCCTCCCCGTACCGGGACGTCAAGGTCATCGATGTCGCCCGGAAGGCGGGCACTTCGCCCGCGACCTTCTACCAGTACTTCCCGGACGTCGAAGGTGCCGTCCTGGAGATCGCCGATCAAATGGCCGCCGAGGGAGCCGGGTTGACCGAGCTGCTGGCGGGGCGGTCCTGGGCCGGCAAGGCCGGTTGGCAGACCGCGCAGGAACTCGTGGACGGGTTCCTGGACTTCTGGCGCAAGAACGACGCGATCCTGCGGGTCGTGGACCTCGGCGCGGCCGAAGGGGACAAACGGTTCTACAAGATCCGTATGAAGATCCTCAACTCGGTGAACAACTCCCTCTCCGAGTCCATCGCCGAGCTCAAGGCGAAGGGCCGGGTCGACAAGGACGTCAACCCCGCGGCGGTCGCGGGCTCGCTGGTCGCGATGCTCGCCGCGGTGGCCTCGCACCAGAAGGGCTTCCAGTCCTGGGGCGTCAAGCAGGCCGAGCTGAAGCCGAACCTGGCGCTGCTGATCCATCTGGGCGTGACCGGCAAGAAGCCCACGAGGTAGGCCGCTTCTCCGGCACGTTCTCTTATCGGGCGCCCCAAGTCCTGTCTGGCGGGCGGTGGTTCACTCGACTCGGGTGGACCACCGCCCGTCGTGCCATGCGGAACCGCCCGCCGCGGTTCCAGAGACGGCCCGCCGCGGTTCCCGAGAGGCAAGAGACCGAGGGATCACCTCTTGGGTGCCGCCCTCGTGGCCCGGGGAGCGGCTGCCGCTCCCCCCGCCGGACCCGCCGGACCCGCCTGGGGCGGGGTGGTCCGGGGCTGTTGCCAGGTCGGGGTGAGAGCCAGCACCGTGGCGGCGTCCACCGGTGGGACAGGGCCGCGGTCGGATCCCCGACCGGACTGCGTCTGTCCTGTTCCGGGAGAAGTCTTTCCTGTTCCGGGAGAAAATCGAGCCGGGCCGTGGAGCGCGGCGTCGATACTGTTCGAGAGGCTCGGCCCAGCATCGACGGCAGGCAATTCGCCATAGCCGGAAACAGGGCCGGGGACACGGCCGGGGACATGACCGGAGACATGACCGGAGACATGGCCGGAGACTGGCTGACGCCCGGTTCCGGGTACGCGGCGGTCGGCTGGAATTCCCACGGACTCCCCCGAGCCCGGCAGGGCCGTGGAGTCACGTACTGCACCGTTCCGCATGGGCAGCAGCGGCACTCCCGCATGACGTTCCGCCGCAACGCGCTCCGTCACCTCGGATCCAATGATCACGCCGTACGAGATCGCTTCCACTGTCGCGGACGCCGCACGAACGATATCGATGGACTTGTGAGTGAGTACGCCATCGAGCACACCGGAACTCCCCACGGCATAGCCGACCGCTCCTGCCATGTTGAGGATTCCGCCGAACATCTTGCCGTAGTTCGGTTTCGGTAGGTTCTCGTCCGGATTTTTGTATGCCCGCACGCATACCCGGAGTTCGTCGAAGAATGCTTGCGCCCCGACGAGCCCGTTGATCGCAAGCCCCGCCGCATACCATGGCTTGCTCTGTATGCCGGTGCCATAACCCTGAAGCATGTAGGAGTATCCCTCGCGCCCGGCGTCCATCGCCCGTCTGGCGATGGAAACCCTGGCTCGTTCCGGGTCCCCGGAGGATCCCTCTATGACCAGATAGGCTCCGCCCGCGATTTGCGCGCCGGCTCCGGCCCACGCCGGACCGACCGCCCCCACGTTGGACGCGGCATATACACCGAGCCCCGCCATATTGGCAATACCGGCACCGATTTTATAGTAATTAAGATTCGAGTTCTCCTCGTCCTGCGCCCACCGTACGACCTCTTCCAGGACGGCCTTGGCTCCCACGTCCCCGTTCACGCCGACGCCGATGGCGTACACCATGGGACTCTGCGCAAAAATACCGGCCGCCTGTATCGCATGCGGAGCCCCCTCAAGACCGGATTTCCCCACGATCTCGGCGATGGT
Organism: Streptomyces sp. NPDC056161; assembly: GCF_042268025.1. Classification (NCBI taxonomy): domain Bacteria; kingdom Bacillati; phylum Actinomycetota; class Actinomycetes; order Kitasatosporales; family Streptomycetaceae; genus Streptomyces; species Streptomyces sp. NPDC056161. The sequence goes on along the minus strand of NZ_JBHJUV010000041.1, from coordinate 12,214 downwards.
TTTCCAGGGTAGCTCCGCAATGGTCTTCCGAGTCAGCTCGATGCTGGATTTCCAAGGCGATGCGAGATAACGGAACACATCCGAACCCGCCACGACGACCGTCCTCCCCTACCTGATCTTCATTCCGGTGAGTCACCTCACCCCAGAAGACGTGGAAGCTTGCGCGCACGGCTCATGCCCTTGCGGCTTCCATACACGGAAGGGATTTTTATTAACGGCTTCCGAACACGAAGCCCGAGCAGCGCCGACCCGCTGGTGCCACTTCCGGACGGCCTCCGGGAACGCGCGTGCAGCCGGACGGGCCCGCGTGGGCGTCGGCCCGCCGGGGATTGGCCGACGGGACGGGTCAACGAACCGGGTCGGCTGCCTCGTTCACGACCCCGAGGGTGTCAGCCGTACCAGGAAGGGGGAGAAAGCTGAACCGACCGCAACTGCCCACCGTTGAGTCGACAACGAACAGCAACGCTCCCCAGACCACACCAGCACCTAAAAGGAGAAACCATGCCCCGGGAAAGACGCAAGAAATCCACCCCCAACTACGTCCAGGCCATCACAGAGGCATACCGACTTCCCGGACACACCGGAACCGCGCAACCACCTATCCTCCACGGCCAGATCCCAAACCAGAAGTACCAAGTACTGGGAACGAAACTCGGCCAACGAATGCACAACCTTGCGGCACCGGACACGAATTCCCGTGTGGGGCCGCAGGAAGCGACGGCCCTGATCAACGCAGGTATCACACTGCACCAACACAGCAACGGCACCTGGTCCATCGACCCCACCACACCAAGAACATCACAACTGGACAAACAGATGGCGGACTACCTCAACGCCATAGCTGTCATAGAGGCATACGGTCTTCTCGGACACACCGGAACCGCACAACCGCCCATCCCCCACGGCCACCTCCCAAGCAGCAGGTACGAGGTACTGAAAACGAAACTCGGCCAACGAATGCACCACCTCGCGAGAAAGGAAACGAAAGCCCGTGTGGGGCCGCAGGAAGCGGCGGCCCTGATCAACGCGGGGATCACACTGCGCGCACACAACGACGGCAACTGGTCCATCCACCCCGATGTGAACCGGTTGAACCCCCGACGGGAACCACGCCCCGCACAGAACGCGACCATCGGACCAGCAGTGACCGAGACCGCAGCAGCCGACCCCAGCACTCAGCCCACCCTCGTCACCCCCTACGCCGGCACCGCCTGGGCCCACCTCCCCGAACTGCACCAGAACCACACCCCCTCACCCCAGCCGGCAATACCCACACACACCACCGCCAACTCCACAAGCACCCACAGCAGGCGCTGACCTCAATACCAGTAACCAACCTCAAATACACCGGCGACAGCCGCACACACCAGTGAGAAAGATGAACAGACCGCGACGGCCCACCACCGATTCGACAACGAACAGCAATACCCCCCAGACCACACCAGCACCCAAAAGGAGAAACCTTGCCCCGGGAAAGACGCCAGAAATCCACCCCCGACTACGTCCGGGCCATCACAGAGGCATACCAACTTCCCGGACACACCGGAAAGGCACAACCACCCATCCCCCACGGCCAGATCCCAAGCAGCAAGTACGAGGTGCTGGGAACGAAACTCGGCCAACGAATGTACAACCTTATGAGGACGAACACGAAGATCCGTGTGGGAGAGCAGGAGGCCGCGGCACTGATCAGCGCGGGGATCACACTGCACCAACACAGCAACGGCACCCTGTCCATCGACCCCACCACACCCAAAGCATCACAACTGGACAAGCAGAAGGCGGACTCCGCCAACGCCAGAGCCATCACAGAGGCATACCAACTTCCCGGACACACCGGAACCGCACAACCACCCATCTCCCACGGCCAGATCCCCAGTCAGACGTATCAGGTGCTGGGAACGAACCTCGGCCAACGAATGCACCACCTCGCGGCAAAGGACGCGGATTCCCGTGTGGGGCCGCAGGAAGCAGCGGCCCTGATCAACGCGGGGATCACACTGCGCCAACACAGCAACGGCACGCTGTCCATCGAACCCACCACACCCAAAGCATCACAACTGGACAAGCAGATAGCGGACTACGCCAACGCCAATGTTGTCATCGAGGCATACCAACTTCCCGGAAACACCGGAACCGCACAACCACCCATCCTCCCCGGCCACCTCCCGAGCTACAGGTACGAGGTGCTGGGAACGAAGCTCGGCCAACGAATGCACCACCTTGCGAAAAATGACACGAAATCCCGTGTGGGGCCGCAGGAAGCAGCGGCCCTGATCAACGCGGGGATCACACTGCGCCAACACAACGACGGCACCCGGTCCATCGAACCCACCACGCCAAGAGCATCGCAACTGGACAAGCAGCTAGCGGACTACGCCATCGCCAGGGTTGTCATCGAGGCATACGGTCTCCCCGGACACACCCGAACCGCACAGCCACCCATCCCCCACGGCCACCTCCCGAGCCGGACGTACGAGTTACTGGAAACGAAACTCGGCCAACGAATGCACCACCTCGCGGCAACTGACACGGAATCCCGTGTGGGGCCGCAGGAAGCGACGGCCCTGATCAACGCGGGGATCACACTGCGCCAACACAACGACGGCACCTGGTCCATCCACCCCGATGCGGACCGGTTGAACCCCCGACGGGAACCACGCGCCGCACAGAGCGCAACCACCGGACCAGCAGTGACCGAGACCGCAACAACCGACCCCAGCACTCAGCCCACCCTCGTCACCCCCTACGCCGGCACCGCCTGGGCCCACCTCCCCGAACTCCACCAGAACCACACCCCCTCACCCCAGCCGGCAATACCCACACACACCACCGCCAACTCCACAAGCACCCACAGCAGGCGCTGACCTCAATACCAGTAACCAACCTCAAATACACCGGTGACAGCCGCACACACCAGTGAGAAAGATGAACAGACCGCAACCGCCCACCGTCGAATCGACAACGAACAGCAATACCCCCCAGACCACACCAACACCTAAAAGGAGAAACCATGCCCCGGGAAAGACGCCAGAAATCCACCCCCGACTACGTCCGGGCCATCACAGAGGCATACCAACTTCCCGGACACACCGGAAAGGCACAACCACCCATCCCCCACGGCCACCTCCCCAGCAAAAGGTACAGGGTGCTGGGAGTGAACCTAGGCCAGCGGATGACCTACCTTGCGGGAACGGACACGACATCCCGTGTGGGGCCGCAGGAGGCGGTGGCCCTGGTCAAGGCGGGGATCATGCTGCGCCAACACGACGACGGCACCCGATCCATCCGCCCCGACACGCCAAGAGCGTCGCAAATGGTCAAAAATACTGTGGACCAGATTAATTCCATGGCCATCATAGAGGCGTACGGTCTTCCCGGAAACACCGGAACTGCACAACCACTCATCCCCCGCGGCCACCTCCCCAGCAGCATCTACGAGGTGCTGGAAACGAAATTCGGCCAACGGATGACCGACCTTGCGAGAAAGGACACAAAATCCCGTGTGGGGCCGCGGGAAGCGGCGGCCCTGATCAACGCAGGGATCACACTGCACCAACACAACGACGGCACCCTGTCCATCGACCCCACCACGCCAAGAGCATCACAACTGGACAAGCAGAAGGCGGACTCCGCCAACGCCAGAGCCATCACAGAGGCATATCAACTTCCCGGACACACCGGAACCACACAACTACCCATCCTCCACGGCCACCTCCCGAGCCAGACGTACCTGGTGCTGGGAACGAAACTCGGCCAACGACTGCACGCCCTTGCGAAAGATGACACAGAATCCCGTATGGGACCGGAGGAAGCGGCGGCCCTGATCAACGCAGGTATCAAATTGCGCCAACACAGCAACGGCACCTGGTCCATCGACCCGACCACACCCAAAGCATCGCAACTGGACAAGCAGATTACGGACTACGCCAAGGCCAATGTTGTCATCGAGGCATACCAACTTCCCGGAAACACCGGAACCGCACAACCACCCATCCCCTACGGCCACCTCCCAAACGCCGCGTACGAGGTGCTGGGAACGAAACTCGGCCAACGAATGCACCACCTCGCGGCAAAGGACACGGAATCCCGTGTGGGCCCGCAGGAAGCGGCGGCCCTGATCAACGCGGGTATCACACTGCGCGCACACAGCGACGGCACCTGGTCCATCCACCCCGATGTGGACCGGTTGAACCCCCGACGGGGACCACGCGCCGCGCTGAGCGCGACCACCGGACCGGCAGTGGCCGAGATCGCAACAACCGACCCCAGCACCCAGCCCACCCTCGACAACCCCTACGCCGGCACCGCCTGGGCTCTCCTCCCCGAACTGCACCAGAACCACACCCCCTCACCCCAGCCGGCAATACCCACACACACCACCGCCAACTCCACAAGCACCCACAGCAGGCGCTGACCTCAATACCAGTAACCAACCTCAAATACACCGGTGAAAACCGCACACCACACCGGTGAGAAGATGAGCTGGCTGCAACCGCCTATCATCGAATCGACAACGAACAACAATGCCCCCCAGACCACACCAGCACCTAAAAGAAGAAACCATGCCCCCGAAAAGACCTCAGAAAACTAGAACTGACTACACCCGAGCCATCATAGAGGCATACGAACTCCTCGGACACACCGGAACCGCACAACCACCCATTCTCCGCGGCTACCGCCCAAACGTCGTCTACAAGGTGCTGGGAACGAAACTCGGCAGACGGATGGCCGACCTTTCGGAAAAGGAAACGAAAAGCCGTGCAGGGAAGCAGGAGGCGGCGGCGCTGGCTGCCGCGGGTATCCCACTGCGCGACCACGGCGACGGCACCCTGTCTATCCACCCCGACACACCAAAAACATCACAACTAGGCCAACAGGGTGTGGACAACTTCAACGCCATGGCCGTCATAGAGGCATATCAACTTCTTGGACACACCGGAACCGCACAACCACCCATCACCTACGGCCACCTCCCTAGCAACAGCTATCAAGTGCTGGGACTGAACCTCGGCCAACGGATGCACAGTCTTGCGAAAAAGGACACGCAACACCGTGTGGGGCCGCAAGAGGCGGCGGCGCTGGCTGCCGCGGGTATCCCACTGCGCGACCACGGCAACGGCACCCTGTCCATCCACCCCGACACACCAAAAATGGCGGACTACTTCAACGCCAGGGCCGTCACGGAGGCATACCAACTTCCCGGACACACCGGAAAGGCACAACCGCCCATCCCCCACGGCCACCTCCCAAAAAGCACCTACCAGGTACTGGGAACGAACCTCGGCAAACGGATGCACAACCTTGCGAAAAAGGACACGGACTCCCGTGTGGGGCCGAAGGAGGCGGTAGCCCTGGTCAACGCGGGTATCAAACTGCGCGACCACGGCAACGGCACCTGGTCCATCCACCCCGACACACCAAGAGCATCACAACTGGACAAACAAATGGCGGACTACTTCAACGCCAGGGCCATCACAGAGGCATACCAACTTCCCGGACACACCGGAACCGCACAACCACCCATCCCCCTCAGCCACCTCCCAAGCGACAACTACGAGGTGCCGGGAACAAGCGTCGGCCAACTAATGGCCAATCTTATAGAAGAGGACGCGGACGCCCGCGTGGAGGAGCAGGACGCAGCAGCCCCGACTGACGCGGATACCACACTGCTCGAACACAGCAACAGCACCCAGTCCATCCACCCCGACACACCAAAAACATCACAACTGGACCAACAGAGTGCGGACGACTTCAACGCCATTGATGTCTCAGAGGAATACCAACTTCCCGGACACACCGGAACCGCACAACCACCCATCCCCCTCAGCCACCTCCCAAGCAACAACTACGAGGTGCCGGGAACAAGCGTCGGCCAACTAATGGCCAATCTTATAGAAGAGGACGCGGACGCCCGCGTGGAGGAGCAGGACACAGCAGCCCCGACTGACGCGGATACCACACTGCTCGAACACAGCAACAGCACCCAGTCCATCCACCCCGACACACCAAAAACATCACAACTGGAC
>NZ_JBHJUV010000041.1:0-6090 GCF_042268025.1 Streptomyces sp. NPDC056161 | reverse complement strand
GGACGCAGCAGCCCCGACTGACGCGGATACCACACTGCTCGAACACAGCAACAGCACCCAGTCCATCCACCCCGACACACCAAAAACATCACAACTGGACCAACAGAGTGCGGACGACTTCAACGCCAGGGCCGTCACAGAGGTTGACGCGGGCATTCCACCGCGCCAACGCAGACGCCTGAAAACTAAAACTGAATACGCCCGAGCCATCACAGAGGCATACCGACTTCCCGGACACACCGGAAAGGCACAACCACCCATCCCCCACGGCCAGATCCCCAACCAGACGTACCAGGTGCTGGGAATGAAACTCGGCAAACGGATGCAGAATCTCGCGGAAATGGAGACGAAATGCCGTGCAGGGGGGCAAGAGGCGGCAGCGCTGGCTGCCGCGGGTATCCCACTGCGCGACCACGGCGACGGCACCCTGTCCATCCACCCCGACACGCCAAAAGCATCACAACTGGACAAACAAATGGTGGACTACTTCAACGCCAGGGCCGTCATAGAGGCATACCAACTTCTCGGACACACCGGAAAGGCACAACCACCCATCCCCCACGGCCAGCTCCCAAACGACGCCTACGAGGTACTAGGAAAGAAACTCGGCAAACGGATGGGCGCCCTTGCGGAAAAAAACACGAGAAACCGTGTGGGGCCGCAAGAGGCGGCAGCGCTGGCTGCCGCGGGTATCCCACTGCGCGACCACGGCAACGGCACCCTGTCCATCCACCCCGACACACCAAAAACATCACAACTGAACAAACAGAGTGCAGACGACTTCAACGCCAGGGCCGTCACGGAGGCATACCAACTTCTCGGACACACCGGAAAGGCACAACCACCCATCCCCCACGGCCAGCTCCCAAAAAGCACCTACCAGGTGCTGGGAACGAACTTCGGCAAACGGATGCACAACCTTGCGAAAAAGGACACGGACTCCCATGTGGGGCCGAAGGAGGCGGTAGCCCTGGTCAACGCGGGTATCACACTGCGCGACCACGGCAACGGCACCTGGTCCATCCACCCCGACGTAGCCCGGTTGAACCCTCGGCGGGGACCGCGTGCAGCGCAGAGTGGGACCGCCGGGCCAGCAGTGACCGAGACCGCAACAACCGACCCCAGCACTCAGCCCACCCTCGACAACCCCTACGCCGACGCCGCCTGGGCTCTCCAGCCCGAACTGCAGCAGAATCGTTTCCCCTCACCCCAGCGAGCAATACCCACATATACCACCGCCAACTCCACGGGCAGACTCAGCAGGCGCTGATAGATCTCACTGCAACTACCGTCCCCACCCTGCACATGCGGCGATCTCCACAGACGCCGCCACCACCGGGGCGCATCCGGAACGCTGGTTCCGGTGCGTCCAGAGACGGGCGGGGCCGGCCACCCTTTCTGCCTGTGTGCCGACCGACCGTCGTACATCCCGTCGTCCGTCCGGTCGCCCGTCCCGCCATACGTCCGTCCGTCCGTCATCAGGTCAGCCCTCCCGCCGGGGAAGTCCCGGGGTGTAGCCCCGCACGTGTTCCGGGCAGGTCCACACTTCGAGTCCGGGTCCGCTTCCGGTGTCGATCCACTCGACGAGTACGGCTTCGGTGGTCTCGCGCAGGCAGCGTGCGCAGACCCGGATCCGGGCCGGGGGTTGGGCCGGAGTCCCGGCCGGGGTACGGGCTTTGTCCTCGGGTGCCCGGCGGGTCATGCGGTCGCCTCCGTGGCGGTGGATGTGGTGGTGAATGTGGTGGTGAAGGCGGAGAGGGGGAACGGGGCGCCGTCGTAGGTGTACGGGTAGTCCACGCCCAGCGCGGCGAGGGCTGCCGCGCGCCGCCGTTCCCAGGTGACGGCCGGGGGCGGGGCCGTCGGCGCGGCGAGGACGTAGGGCCGGACGAGGCGTACCTCCTCACCCCTCAGCGGGGCGTGGCGGGCGCGGACGTGGTCGGGGATCGGGGTGGACCAGGCGTAGACCCTCGGACTCCGGCCGGCGGGTCGCGGGGTGGCCTCGGGTACGGGCGGAGGGGCCTCAGGCACGGGCGGAGGGGTGGGGGGCGGTACGGCGGACAGGTAGCGGGCGCTGTGGCGGCCCGGCCGACGCGGGCGGCGGGGACGGCGGCGGGAGCGGCGAGGGACGAGGATGGAGACCGCCCATGAGAAGGCGCGGGTGATGGCCTCGCGGATGGTCGTGTCGGTGCTGTGGGTCATCGGCGGGGTACGCCCCAGTCGGTCAGGCGTTCCGCGACCCAGGTGTGGCTGACCTGGAAGGAGCGGGCGAGGGAGGTGATGGACTCGCCGTCCTGGTAGCGGGTGGTCACGTCGGTGCGGTGGTCGGTGAAGTCCGCTTGGGCGGCCTGTACTTCGGTTGTCGTGCGGCGGGGCGTGCGTCCGCGGAAGAGGCGCCTGGCGGGGCGGCGGTGCAGGTGCGCCTCGTAGCGCTGGCGGCGCGGGACGCCCCATTCGTCGAGGCGGAGGGCGAGCCAGTGGGGGGTGACGCCGTACGCTTCGGCGATCCGGGCCAGCGGTTCCCGGGAAAGGTACCGCTCGATGATCGTCTCCTTGTCCGCCCGAGCGAACTGGCGGGCGGCGGCCTTCTCGGCGGGGGTCGTGCGGCCCATGGGCCTGCCTCCAGGGGGTCTCGGCGGGTCGGCGGGCCGTACGGAGAGGATGAACGTGCCGCCCGCGTCGGGGACCCGGACCACCAGCGGGCGCCCGCCCCTGATCCGCTCGCGGGCGGCGCGTTGCTCGTCGGGGTCGGTGACCCACGCGCGCAGCTCGGTGGGGCAGTCGGGCACGGGTACGGGCACCGTGCGCATCGCCGGCCGCACCCAAGCCGACCGGGCCGGGTCCGGGTCCAGCCGGTCCGCGATCCGCAGCGCCTCGCCGCACAGCCAGCGCAGCGCCAGTCCCGGGGAGGCGGTCCGGTAGGCGCCCAGGACGTACTGCACGGTCCCGGCGGTGCCGAACACCGGCCCCACGGCCCGCACCTCCGCCCGGTAGCCCGCGGGCGCGGACCGTGACCTGCCGCTCGCGCCGGGCCCGCCCGTCACCTCGCCCGCGGGTGCGGTCACAGCACCTCACCCCGGCTGCGGGCGTTCGCGCGGGCGGTCTCGGCGCGCAGTCGCTGCGCGGGGCTGGCCGGGTGCGCGTCGGCCGGGGCAACGGTCCACTCCCGCCCGCCTGTTACAGCGCGCAGATACCAGAGTCCACCCAACTCCCCTCTAAATTCGCCGACTTGTTCGTCAGGGTCCACCAATAGCGTGCCGGTGGGCGGTACCTGCGGAGGCTGCTGCCACTTGGTGGGATCGTTCTTGACGGGCACGACGACTCCTCTCCGTAGCGACTCCGCTACCGGATGGATTCAGCGTGACCCACAGTCGGAAACCCTTCAAGTAATCGAGATTGAAGGAAGGTCTTGGTGGTGACATGGTCAACCGCAAGGAGTTGAACCCCGAGAGGAGCCCGCAAGCGGCCTACGGGGCACGTCTGCGCAGCTTGCGAGAGAAGCGCGGGTGGAATCAGGAGGAGCTGGCCGAGCGTCTGGAATATTCCAGCCAGCATATTTCGGCCGTGGAAACTGCTCGCAAACCGCCGACCCTTCCCTTTTCGCGCAAAGCCGACGTCGTCTTCGGGACGGCCGGAAGCTCCGACTCACTCGAACGCGAGTGGCGTGACTTGCGGCACGGCAACCTGCTGGAGGGCTTCACGGAGTACGTCGGGTACGAGGGCCGGGCGGTGGAGATCCGGTTGTACGAGATCGGGATCATCCCTGGTCTGTTGCAGACACCGCAGTACGCACGGGCGCTGGCCGACGCAGCCCTGCAACGCGGGGCGATCACTCCCGAACAGGCCGCCGAGCGCGTTTCGTTCCTGGCGGAACGGCAGGCGCTCCTGGAGCGGGAGCGTCCGCCCATGCTGTTCCTGGTGATGGACGAAAGCTGCATCCGCCGCCCCATCGGCAGCCAGGGAATCATGAACGCCCAGCTTGAGCGACTGGTCGAGTTCGCCGCCAAGCCCAACACCGTGCTCCAGGTCGCGCCGTTCGACATAGGAGAGCGTCGCCATCTCGACCTGCCGGTCAACCTGCTGACGCTGTCGGACCGATCCGTGATGTGCTACGCGGAGTCCCAGACCCAAGGTCATCTTGATCGCGAAATCGCCTCTGTAGTGCCCATCTTGACGGCCTACCATCAACTACAGGCCGAAGCGCTGTCGCAAACGGCATCCGTGTCCATGATCAATCAGTTACGAAAGGGCATCCTGTGACGACCGAATCCCCCCGGTGGTTCACCTCCTCCTACAGCAACAACGGCGGCAACTGCATCGAGGTCGCCACCAACCTCGCCGCGCCCCACGGCCTCGTCCCCGTCCGCGACTCCAAGAACCCGGACGGCCCGGCCCTCACCCTCCCCACCCACGCCTTCACCTCCTTCGTGGCAGGCGTCAAGGCCGGAGACCTCGGCACCGTCGGCACCGTCTGACCACCGAGTCCTCCCCTCCCTCCCGTGATCGACCAGCAACGAAAGGGCACCCCGTGACAACGGAACTTCCCCGCTGGTTCACGTCCTCCTACAGCGACAACGGCGGCAACTGCATAGAGGTCGCGACCAACCTCGCCATCGCCACATCGCACGGCCACGTCCCCGTCCGCGACTCCAAGAACCCGGACGGCCCGGCCCTCCACCTCCCCACCCACGCCTTCACCTCCTTCGTGGCAGGCGTCAAGGAGGGGGAGTTCGGCACCGTATGACCGCCCGGCCGCCCGGCCGGAGGGCCCCGCCACGCCTGAACTCACCACGTTCGTGTCCACGGCGCGGCGGGGCCTCCCACACCGACCCGGGGCGGACAGGCTCATCGACTTCCTTGGCCAGGCCCATCGCTGCCGTCACGGTGCCCTCAGGCCAGGTGCGCCTACACCTCAGTACGTCCTCCGGGCGGTGCCGGCCGGCACCCGGCGGACACGTGCCAACGGCCGGACCCGCCCGCCCCCTTGCAGTCCACGAGCCGCTTGACAGCGTTGGTCATCGAGTGCAGCCTTCGTCCCTGGCTGTACGGACAAACCGTGAAAGGAGCGAAGGCGAGTTGCCGTTTTCACGACAAGATCTCGGACATCCTCGACGAGCCGGGGCGCGCCAGAACCAGCCACTCCCCGCTCCGTTCATGCAATGCATCTCCCTGAGCACCGTCCCCAATTGATCACGGTCGTACCTCCGGTGGAACAACCGGCACGAGAGCACCGGCAACGGCCTCATCGAAGCGGACTGAAATCAGACCGAACGAAAAACGGAGAAAAAATGCAGACAAAACTAGAGCGTTGGGAAGGGTTCGGTAAGGCACTGGACCTTTACTACACCAACCCCGAAAAACACGGGACAGTTCCGACACAATCCTACCACCTGGAAGCGAATGGAATCACCTACCACAATTTTGGACGAAATATCCAACGCTACATACTGGAAGGACTACCCAAAAATTGCCCGAATGACATCCGAGAAAAGATGGAAAAATACAAACTACTGACCAAGGACACCAAGGACACCAAAGCCATAATCACCGTAAATACTGGGACAACGCCCGGACGCGTTCAACGCTGGAAAGAGTTCGGTGAGGCACTGGACCTTTACTACACCAACCCCGAAAACCACGGGACAGTTCCGACACGACAATACCACCTGAAAGCGAATGGAACCACCTACCGCAATTTTGGACGAAATATCCAACGCTACATACTGGAAGGACCGACCAAAGATTGCCCGAATTACATCCGAGAAAAGATGGAAAAATATAAACTACCGACCAAAGAGACCAAAGCCATACTCGCCGCAAGGACTCCGGCACATCCCAAGCGCCGCCCGCAAGCATCCAGGACCGAGCACTGGAAAGAGTTCGGTAAGGCACTGGACCTCGCCGCAAGGCATTCGAAGAAAAATCCCAGGACGCACTCACATGAGGGAACTCTCATACAGTTCTCCCACAGCGGCGACGTGCAGACAGACACATTCGAGGTCTCGCTGAGCGCCGCTGACATGCAGATGTTGCAGGATCTGGGCAAGACGGTGAACGCCGGCCTGTCACAGTCCGAAGTCACAGCTTCGCATC
>NZ_JBHJUV010000040.1:0-93929 GCF_042268025.1 Streptomyces sp. NPDC056161 | reverse complement strand
TACGAGGACTTCCGGCCGGCACACCGAGTGGGGGTACCTCCCACGCCCGTCCAGGGCAGTGGGGGCCACGCACCGAACGCCGCTCCTTGACGGGCGAACGTTGCCTGCCGAGGCACTAGGGCAACCGGATGAACGAGGAGAAGCGCGAGATGGCCGGCCTGGTGGACAAGGGCCCCCGCACCCGGATACCGCGCGCCGCGGACACCGCATGGGCCGAGGAACTCCTCGACCACCTGCGTCCCGGCGCACGCGAGCTGCGCAGGGTGGTCGACTGGCTCGCACGGGCCGTGGACGGCGCCGTGTGCGTGCGGGACGACACGGGAGCCGTACTTGAGGGCGCCCCGGTGCCGCTGGCCGACACGCTGGTCACGGACGTGGTGACCGGACGGATCTCGTCGGCCGCGGTGGAGGACGACGGGCGGTACGTCCGCCTGGTCGCGGTGCGCCACTACGGGCCGTTCCAGGCGTCGACGGGCGTGCTGGCCGTAGCCCGGGCCGCCCCGTTCGACCGGCGGGCGGCGGAGATCGTGACCCGCACCGCCCCGGTCGTCGAACTCCTGCTGCGCGAAGGCGAACTGACGGCCGCCGGGCAGCGCCTGAGACGGGCCACCGCCGACCTGCGGCTGGCGATCCTGCAACTGCTGATGGTGGAGGACACCATCGCGGCCCGCCGGGTCGCCGCGGGCCTGTGGCCCGGCCTGCTCGACACCGACACCGCCAGCGTGTACGTCGTCGAAGGGGCCGCCGAGAAGCGGGACAGACTCATCGACGAATGCATCGAGGCGACCGGCGGCCGGGCCCTCGTCGTGCGCTGTCCCGCGATGGACCGGCACATCATCGTCGTCAGCCCCACCGCGGCGGCGGGGGAGCGGCTGCGCTCGCTCGTCGACAGCCGCCCCGGCATCTATCTCGGCGGCAGCGTCCGGCAGAGCCTCGCGCGCACCTCGCTCGCCTACGGCCAGGCCATCAGCGCCCTCGCCGTCGCCCACTTCCGCCCCGACCAGACGGCCGTCTACGCGGAGCGCACCCATCCGCAGACGCTGATGGACCTCACCGCCCTGCGCGCCTGGTCCGCCGACGTGCTCCGGCCGCTCGACACCCTGCCCCACCACACCCGGGCCGAACTGTTCGCCACCACCCGACTGGGACTGGAGTACACCGCGGTCAACGCGGCGAAGGTGCTCGGCGTCAGCCGCAACACCGTCCGGGCCCGCATGGACCGCGTCGAGGCGCTGCTGCGCACCGACTTCTCCGACCTCGCGGTCCGCGCCACCGTCCACCTCGCGCTGAACACCCAGGCGGGCTGTGCCGCGCCCGTCACCCACGGTCCGGCCGCCGAGCCGCCCGCCGTCCGGCTCGGCGGCCTGCTCGCCGGGACCGCGATCCGCGCCTGGGCCCACGACCTCCTCGGCCGCCTGGTCCACGACGGACGCGACCTGCGCGGCACGCTGCGTGCCTGGATCGCCGCCGGCGGGAACGCGGAGCGGGCCGCCCAGGACCTCGGGGTCCACGCCCAGACCGTCCGCGAGCACGTCCGCAGCGCGGAACCCGTCCTGGAACGCCAACTCCTCGCCGCGGGCAGCGATCTCTACGAGGTCGTTCTGGCCCACCTGGTCGTCGGTGATCTCACCGAGCCCGTGCTGCGCCGTATGTAGCAGGGGTGTGAAACGGGCCAAACGGACTTGACTGTGCACAGGTGAGTCCTCGCGGCGCGTCGGCGGGCACCGGCGCGATACCCCCACGGCCCGCTCCGCGCATAGGTTCGGCAGTCGGTGGGGGCACGACCGGTACGGGGGTCCGGTCGCGCCCCCACGTCGTGCTCGGGGCGCGGCACCGCCGCGGCGGAGCGGAGCGGAGCTTGAAGAACGCCCACGACACCGGACGGTCCCGCGCCGACCCGCAGGTGGCCGGGTGGGGGTGCGGGCAGGGGGCAGGCGGCCGGGTGGCGGTGCGGGCGTCCGCTTTCGGGTGACCCGGCCAGCCGGTCGCCGGGGCGCCGGGCGGCGTGTGTCCGACGATCGCATCGGCCGCGCGGGCCGGCCCGCGTCTCCGTCCGCCGGGAGTACACCGTGCACATCCTGCTCGTGGCCAGCGCCTTCAACAGCCTCACCCAACGTGTCCACGCCGAACTCCGCGACCGCGGGCACACCACCGCGGTGGAACTCGCCGTCCCCGGCCACCGGCTGTACGAGGCGGTCCGGCGGCACGACCCCCGGCTGGTCGTCGCACCGATGCTGACGACGGCGATCCCCCGTGAGGTGTGGACGGCGTGGCCCTGCCTCGTCGTGCATCCCGGCCCCCCGGGGGACCGCGGGCCGTCCGCGCTGGACTGGGCGATCCAGGAGGGCGCGCAGGACTGGGGAGTCACGGTGCTCCAGGCGGAGGAGGAGATGGACGCCGGCGCCGTATGGGCGTCGGCGCGCTGCCCCGTGCCCCCGGTGGGCAAGAGCGACCTGTACCGGGGCGAGGTCGCCGACGCCGCGCTGGCCGCCGTCGTCCTCGCCGTCGAGCGCTTCACGTCGGGCTCGTACACGCCGCAACCGCAGTGGGCCGGGCGGGCCCGTCCCTACCTCGACCAGAGCGTCCGGCGGATCGACTGGAGCGCGGACCCCACCCGGACGGTTGTCCGCAAGCTGCGCGCCGCGGACTCCCGGCCCGGCGTGCTGGACGTCCTGTACGGCGAGGAGTGGTACCTGCACGGCGGCCACCCCGAACACCGCCTGCACGGTGCCCCGGGTGCCCTGCTGGCCACCCGGGCGGGTGCGGTCTGCCGGGCCACGGCCGACGGTGCCGTGTGGATCCCGGAACTGCGCCCCAGACGGCTGCCCGGCCAGGCGCCCGCGGTCAAGCTGCCGGCCGTGACGGCCCTCGGGGACCGGCTGCCCGACCTGCCCGAGTTCGCGCCCGCACCGACGGCGGACGCGCGCCGCCGCGGCTGGACCGACCTCAGCTATCGGGAGGAGGGCGACGTCGGCTTCCTGGAGTTCTCCTTTCCCGGCGGTGCCATGAGCACCGCGCAGTGCCGGCGCCTGCTCGCCGCCTACCGCGAGGCGTGCGCACGCCCCACCGGCGTGCTGGTGCTGGGCGGCCGGCGCGACTTCTTCTCCAACGGCATCCACCTCGGTGTCATCGAGGCCGCCGCGGACCCCGCCGCCGAGTCCTGGGCGAACATCAACGCCATCGACGACCTGGTGGAGGCCGTCCTGACGACCACCGACCGGCTGGTGGTCTGCGCCCTCGGCGGCAACGCCGCGGCCGGCGGGGTGATGCTCGCCCTGGCCGCCGACGAGGTGTGGTGCCGGTCCGGGACCGTGCTGAACCCGCACTACCGGCTCATGGGTCTGTACGGATCGGAGTACTGGACGTACTCGCTGCCCCGCCGGGTGGGAGCGGCGGCGGCCGAGCGGCTGATGCGGGAGGCCCTGCCGGTGAGCGCCGAGGGTGCCCTGCGGACGGGCCTGGCCGACCGGGTGATCGAGTGCGCGCCCGGGGACTTCGCCGCGCAGGTGGCCCGGCTGGCGGCCCGGTTGGCGGCGGTGCCGGGGACGCCGTCCCGGATCGCGGCCAAGAAGGCCGAACTGGACCGCCAGGAGGCGGTCGAACCGCTGTCCGCGTTCCGGGACCGTGAGCTGGCCCGGATGCGCCGCACCTTCGACGACCCGGACGCCCCGTACCACGCGCTGCGCCGGGCCTTCGTAGCCAAGCAGCGCCCCGTCGGCACGCCGCCGCACCTCACCCGCGCCGCGGGCCCGCGCGTGGCCGCCGAACCCGGCGGCCGGTCCGCACCCCGTGTCACTGGAACGGACCAAGCAGACCTCTCACCGTCCCCGGACGCCTGATACGAAGAAACACGAAAAAGCAGTCGAAATGTCTGCTTTTGTTCCCTACCTCCCCGAGGAGGCGGTCGCATGACTCCGGCCACGCCCAGCACTGCCGAGACGACGGACGCCGGCGGCACGCCCGCCGGCGAGACGCCCACGATCCACATCCTCTGGATCAACGCCGGGCTGAGCTGCGACGGCGACTCGGTCGCGCTGACCGCCGCCATGCAGCCGAGCATCGAACAGATCGCGCTCGGCGTGCTGCCGGGGCTGCCGAAGATCGAGGTCCACTGGCCGCTCATCGACTTCGAGTGCGGCCCGGTCGGCGGCGCCGACACGTTCATCGAGTGGTTCTTCAAGGGGGAGCGGGGCGAGATCGACCCGTTCGTGCTGGTGGTGGAGGGATCCGTACCGAACGAGGCGATCAAGCCCGAGGGCTACTGGTGCGGCTTCGGCGACAACCCGGAGACCGGCCAGCCGATCACCACGAGCGAATGGATCGACCGGCTCGCGCCCAAGGCCCTCGCCGTCGTCGCCATCGGCACCTGCGCCACCTACGGCGGCATCCACGCCATGGCGGGCAACCCGACCGGCGCGATGGGCGTGCCCGACTACCTCGGCTGGGACTGGAAGTCCAAGGCGGGCATCCCCATCGTGTGCGTCCCGGGCTGTCCCATCCAGCCCGACAACTTCGCCGAGACGCTCACCTACCTGCTCTACCAGGCGGCGGGTTCCGCCCCGATGATCCCCCTGGACGACAAGCTCCGCCCGGCCTGGCTGTTCGGCGCCACCGTGCACGAGGGCTGCGACCGGGCCGGCTACTACGAGCAGGGCGACTTCGCCGACACGTACGACTCGCCCAAGTGCCTGGTCAAGATCGGCTGCTGGGGCCCCGTGGTGAAGTGCAACGTGCCCAAGCGCGGCTGGATGAACGGCATCGGCGGCTGCCCGAACGTCGGCGGCATCTGCATCGCCTGCACCATGCCCGGCTTCCCCGACAAGTTCATGCCGTTCATGGACCAGCCCCCCGGCGCCACGCTGTCCACCAAGGCCAGCGGCGCCTACGGCGCGGTGATCCGCCGGCTCCGCTCGGTCACCCAGCACACCGTCGACCAGGAGCCCAAGTGGCGCCACACCGGCGGCAAGCTCACCACCGGGTACCGGCCGCCGTGGTGAGCACGGCGAGCAGTCCCGCCCCGTCCCGCTCCCCCTCCCGTCCGCACCCCCCGCACCTCCCGCTCGCAGAAGGGCACGACTGACACCATGGCACCGACGAGCAAAGCCGCCCGCGACGGCAGCGGCCTGATCGAGATGTCCTGGGATCCGATCACCCGGATCGTGGGCAGCCTGGGCATCCACACGAAGATCGACTTCAAGCAGAAGCGGGTCGCCGAGTGCTACAGCACCTCGTCGGTCTTCCGCGGCTACAGCGTGTTCATGCGCGGCAAGGACCCGCGCGACGCGCACTTCATCACCAGCCGCATCTGCGGCATCTGCGGCGACAACCACGCCACGTGCTCGGTGTACACGCAGAACATGGCCTACGGGGTCAAGCCCCCGCACCTCGGCGAATGGGTCATCAACCTCGGCGAGGCCGCGGAGTACATGTTCGACCACAACATCTTCCAGGAGAACCTGGTCGGGGTCGACTACTGCGAGAAGATGGTCAAGGAGACCAACCCCGGCGTCCTCGACCTCGCCGAACGCACCGAGGCACCGCACGCCGCGGACCACGGCTACCGCACCATCGCCGACATCATGCGCTCCCTGAACCCCATGGAGGGCGACTTCTACCGCGAGGCGCTCCAGGTCAGCCGCTACACCCGGGAGATGTTCTGCCTGATGGAGGGCCGCCACGTGCACCCCTCCACGCTCTACCCGGGCGGCGTCGGCACCAACGCCTCCGTCCAGCTCTTCACGGACTACCTCAGCCGTCTGATGCGGTACGTGGAGTTCATGAAACGCGTCGTCCCGCTCCACGACGACCTGTTCGACTTCTTCTACGAGGCCCTGCCCGGCTACGAGGAAGTCGGCCGGCGGCGCGTCCTGCTCGGCTGCTGGGGAGCGCTCAACGACCCCGATCACTGCGACTTCACCTACGCCAACATGACGGACTGGGGACGGCGCATGTTCGTCACCCCGGGCATCATCGTCGACGGCAAGCTCGTCACCACCGACCTCACCGAGATCAACCTCGGCATCCGCATCCTGCTGGGCAGCTCCTACTACGAGGACTGGGCGGGCCGGGAGCAGTTCGTCACCCACGACCCGCTGGGCAACCCGGTCGACCCGCGCCACCCCTGGAACCAGCACACCATCCCCGCCCCGCAGAAGCGGAACTTCGAGGACAAGTACAGCTGGGTGATGTCGCCCCGCTGGTTCGACGGCAAGGACCACCTCGCCCTGGACACCGGCGGCGGCCCCCTCGCCCGGCTCTGGTCCACCGCCCTGGCCGGCCTGGTCGACACCGGCGGGGTGAAGTCCACCGGGCACAGCGTCGTCATCAACCTGCCGCGCACCATGACCCGGCCCGAGACCACCTTCGAGTGGAAGATCCCGAAGTGGAGCAACGCGCTGGAACGCAACCGGGCGCGCAGCTACTTCCAGGCGTACACCGCCGCCCTCGCGCTGCACTTCGCCGAGAAGGGCCTCGAAGAGGTCCGCGCCGGACGCACCCAGACCTGGGAGAAGTTCGAGGTGCCCGACGAGAGCATCGGCGTCGGATTCACCGAGGCCGTCCGCGGAGTCCTCTCCCACCACATGGTGATCCGCGACGGCAAGATCGCCAACTACCACCCGTACCCGCCCACCCCGTGGAACGCCAGCGTCCGGGACCCCTACGGCACGCCGGGCCCCTACGAGGACGCCGTGCAGAACACCCCCATCTTCGAGGAGAACCCGCCGGACAGCTTCAAGGGCATCGACATCATGCGGACCGTGCGCAGCTTCGACCCCTGTCTGCCGTGCGGCGTCCACATGTACGTCGGCGACGGCCGGACCGTGGAGAAGATGCACGTACCCACCGGCCTGAGCGGACTCGGCGGATGACCGCCACCGCCACCCCGGCGCACGCGGAACGGGCCGGCCGGCGCATCGAGGAGGTGCTCGACCGGCTCTCCGCCACCGGGGACCCGGCCGCCGTCGCGGCGGCCGAGGAACTGGTGTGCTCCCTCATGGAGTTCTACGGCGCGGGGCTCGCCCGGATCCTGGAACTGCTCTCCGCCCCCCAGGACCGTCCCCGCGCCGAGGCCCTGTACGGCGACGGACTCGTCGCGAGCCTGCTGCTCCTGCACGACCTGCACCCCGAGGACCTGAACGCCCGCATCGGCCGCGCCCTCGACACCATCGACGGCGCCGGCTCCGACGCGCTCGAAGTCCTCGGCCTCGACGAGGCGACCGGAACGCTGCGGCTGCGCGCCGCGTCCGGCGGGGGTTGCGGCTGCGCCGCGGGCGCCCCGGACCTGCGACAGGCCGCCGAGGACGCGCTCTCCTGCTTCGCGCCCGAGGTCACGGCCGTCGAGGTGCGGCCGACGGGCACCGGCGAGCCCGCACTCCTGCAGATCGGCACCCGCCCCGGGGCCGGTGCATGAGCGCGACCCCGGACCTGCCGACCCGCACCGGCCGCGGCCTGCGCCGGTTCCTGACCGAACGCCGGCCGCAGCCGGAACGCTGCGGACTGTGCGCGACCCCCGTGGCGGACACGGACCACCGCCACCTCGTCGACACCGAGCGGCGGGCCCTGGTCTGCTCCTGCGTGTCCTGCTACCTGCTGATGGAGCGGCCCGGCGCGGGCGGCGGCCGGTTCCGCGCGGTCCCGGCCCGCTACCTCACCGACCCGGACCACCGTCTCGACGACCGCGCCTGGGACACCCTGCGCATCCCGGTCGGCGTCGCCTTCTTCTTCCGCAACGCCGCCCTGGACCGGCTCGTCGCCCTCTACCCGAGCCCGGCCGGAGCCACCGAGAGCGAACTCGAACCGGCGGCCTGGACCGCGGTGCTCGGCGAGAGCACCCTGGCCGGCCTGCTCGAACCCGACGTGGAGGCGCTGCTGGTGCGCCGCACCGACGACGGCTGCGGCTGCCACCTGGTGCCGATCGACATCTGCTACGAACTCGTCGGCCGCATGCGGCTGTTGTGGCAGGGCTTCGACGGCGGGGCCGAGGCCCGCGCCGCCCTGGACGCCTTCTTCGCGCACGTCGAGGACCGGGCCAGGCCCGTCGGCACGGAGGTCCGCCCATGAGCCGGCTCTCCTTCGCCTGCACGGGAGTGCGCGCCGACCGCTACGCGGCCGGCCCCACCCTGGTGTTCCGGCTGCGGATCACCACCCCCGACGACGAACCCGTGCACGCCCTGGCGCTGCGCTGCCAGATCCGTGTCGAACCCGCCCGGCGCGGCTACGACCGCGCCGAGACCGACGGACTCGTGGACCTGTTCGGCGAACCCTCCCGCTGGGGCAGCACCCTCCAGCCGGTGCAGTTCGCCCAGGTCCCGCTGGTGGTCCCCGGCTTCACCCGGGAGACCGAGACCGATCTGGTCGTGCCCTGCACCTACGACATGGACATCGCCGCCACCCGCTATCTCGACGCGCTCGACGGCGGTGACGTACCCCTGCTGATGCTGTTCTCCGGAACGGCGTTCACCGGCGCCCGCGGCTTTCGCGTCGAACCCGTCCCGTGGGACCGGGAGGCCACCTTCCGGATGCCGGTCGCCACCTGGCGCGAGATGGTCGAACAGCACTTCCCCGGCTGCGGCTGGATCCGGCTGCCCCGCGACACCATGGACGCCCTGCTGGCGTTCCGCTCCGGCCGGGCGCTGCCCTCCTGGGAGGCGACCGTACAGGCCCTGCTCGCGCGGGCGCAGGGCGCGCCCGCACCGGGACCCGTCCTCACCCGCACCACCGGAAGGACCGCTCCGTGAGCGCGACCGGGTTCGCCCCCGAGACCGAGGCGCGCCTCGCCGTCGCCCGGAAAGTGGCCGACGCCGTCCTCTTCGAGGGCTATGTGCTCTACCCCTACCGGGCCTCGGCCGCGAAGAACCGGCTGCGCTGGCAGTTCGGCGTGCTGGTGCCGCCCGGCTGGGGCGCCGAGTGCGCGGAGCACTCCTTCCAGCACACCGAGTGCCTGCTGGAACCCAAGGCGGGCGCCGCGCTCGCCGTCGAACTGCGGTTCCTGCGCGCCCGCCGCCGCACCGTCCAACAGGCGGTCGCGGGCGGCGGGTTCGAGACCGTGCCCGAACTCCGCCTCGCGGACCGGGTGCTGGTCCCCTGGGACGAAGGGGTGGAGGAGCGCGTCACGGCCGTCGTACCGGTCGCCGACCTCGTCGCCGGGGACGTCACCGTCGACATCGACCGGCCCGCAGCAACCGACCACGAGACCGTCCTCGACGCCGACGGCCGCACGGCGGGCCGCACCGTCCACCGGTACGAGCCGCTGACCGGCCGGCTGCGGCTGACGGCAGCCGAACTCGACGGCCCCTACCGGGTGCTGCGACTGACCGCCGTCGCCGAGAACACCAGCGACTGGACCCCGCCCGCCGGGCACGCCGCCGACCGGGACGCGGCCCTGCCGCGCTCCCTGGTGGCCGCCCACCTCCTGCTGGCCGTGGACCGCGGCTCGTTCCTGTCGATGACCGACCCGCCGCAGTGGGCGAAGGGCGCGGTCGCCGCCTGCCGCAATCTGCACACCTGGCCGGTGCTGGCCGCCGAGCCCGGCCGCACGGACGTGGTGCTGTCCTCGCCGATCATCCTGGAGGACCATCCGGCCATCGCCCCGGAGAGCCCCGGCGCCCTGTACGACGCGACCGAGATCGACGAGATCCTCGCGCTGCGCACCGCCGCCCTCACCGACGAGGAGAAACGCGAGGCGCGGGGCACCGACGAGCGGGCCGCCGCCGTGATCGACCTGGCCGACTCGCTCCCGCCCGAGGTGCTGGAACGCCTGCACGGCGCGGTCCGCGGCCTGCGCGAGGCGACCCGGCCGCACAACGGGCCCGGCTTCCCCGACGAACACGGCGTACCGCGGCCGGACACCCCGTGGTGGGACCCGGCCGCCGACGCCGGTTTCGACCCCGGCCACGACAGCGTCCTTCTCGACGGCCGTCCGGTGCGCGCGGGCAGCCGCCTCGTGCTGCGCCCCGGCGCGCGCCGCACCGACGCCCAGGACCTGTTCCTGCACGGCACCGGTGCCACGGCCGAGGCCGTGCTGCACGACGTGGACGGCGTGGTGCACGTGGCGGTCACCGTGGACGGCGACCCGGGCGCCGACCTGCGCCGCGAACAGGGCCGCTTCCTGTACTTCCAGCCCGACGAACTCGCCTGGCCGCAGGACGACGGCGGATGAGCGCGCCCACCGCGCCCGGCCGGGTCCTCGTCGCCGGCATCGGGAACGTCTTCCTCGGCGACGACGCCTTCGGCGTGGAGACCGCCCGCGCCCTGGCCGGCCGCCCGCTGCCCGGCCACGTCGAGGTCGTGGACGTCGGGGTGCGCGGCGTGCACCTCGCCTACCAACTCCTCGACGGCTACGACACCCTGATCCTGGTGGACGCCACCGCACGCGGCGGCCCCCCGGGCACCCTCTACGTCATCGAGCACGAGGACGCCGGCCGCGCCGAGGCGGCGGGCGCCCCGCTCGACGGCCACCGCATGACCCCGGACGCCGTGCTCGCCCTGCTCGGCACCCTCTGCGCCGGCACCGGCACCGCACCCCCGCGCCGCACCCTCGTCGTGGGGTGCGAACCGGCCTCGGTGGACGAGGGGATGGGGCTGAGCGCCCCCGTCTCCGCAGCGGTGCCGCAGGCCGTCCGGCTCGTCGAGGACCTGCTGGCCCCGTCCCCGGCACCCGAACCGTGTCCACCGGCCGACGCCGTGAAATGAACGGCCGAAGCCGCGAAGCGAAGTGAGGAGAGCCCCATGAAGAAGATCGTCGTCGGTGCACTGGCCGCCGCGGTCGCCACGGTCGTCGTGCAGTCCCTGCCCGACCTCCGGCGCTATCTGAAGATCCGCAGCATGTGAGCCCCGTCCCGCGGCGCACCCCGCCCCGGCGGGGCGCTGCGGCAAACGACGTACGTGGCTGGGCCACGGCGGCGTGCCGGGCCGGCGGCCCGGCACCCCGCACCTCTAATGGGAGACGGCCGGTCGCTCACGAACGGCCCGCTCCGTGTGCACGTACGGCCCGTCGGGACGGAGGCAGATGCACGAGATGTCCATCGCGCTCGCGGTGATCGAGCAGGTGGCGGAGGCGGCCGAACGGGCCGGTGACGTCACCGCGGTGCGCTCGGTGCGGCTCCAGGTGGGCGAACTGGCCGGCGTCGTACCCGACGCCCTTGCCTTCTCCTTCGAACTGGCCTGCGCCGGAACCCTGCTGGAGGGCGCCGAACTGGTCACCGAACCCGTGCCCGGGCGGGCCCGCTGCGCGCCCTGCGGCCACGAATGGGCGGTCGGCATGCCGCCCCGGCTGAGCTGCCCGCGGTGCCGGGGCGCCAGCACCGACCTGCTGTCCGGCCGCGAACTGCGCATCACCGGGGTGCGCTGGGAGGACGGGACGACGACGGCACCCCCTTGTGAACCGAGCGTCGAGGAGTGCTGAACCATGTGCCGTGCGGTGGATCTCCAACAGTCCGTGCTCGCCCGCAACGACGAGTCCGCGCAGGCCCTGCGCGCGCGCCTCGCGGCCCGCGGCACCACGGTCGTCAACCTGCTCTCCAGTCCGGGCAGCGGCAAGACCGCCCTGCTGGAGCACGAACTGACCCTGGCCCGTGAGCGGTCCGTGCCGGCCGCCGCGCTCACCGCCGACCTCGCCACCGAGAACGACGCCGCCCGGCTCAAGCGTTCCGGGGTCCCGGTCAGACAGATCCTCACCGACGGGCTGTGCCATCTGGAGGCCGGGATGCTCGCCCGGCACATCGAGGACTGGCTGCCGGAGCCGACGCGGCTGCTGTTCGTGGAGAACGTCGGCAACCTCGTCTGCCCGGCCTCCTACGACCTCGGCGAGAGCCTGCGGGTGGTCCTGGCCTCCGTGACAGAGGGCGAGGACAAGCCGCTGAAGTACCCCACCGCCTTCGGCCTCGCGAACCTGGTGGTCGTCACCAAGACCGACATCGCCCAGGCCGTGGGCTTCGACGAGGAGGCGTTCCGCGCCCACGTCGAACAGGTCAACCCGGGCGTCGAGGTGGTGCTGACGTCGGTGCGCGGACAGCAGGGGCTAGGCATCCTCCTGGAGCGGGCCCTGGCCGCCGCCGACGGCACCCCGCCGCACACCCCGGTCATGGCCCGCCGCCCGCACGAGCACGCCGGGCACGCCCACGCCGGCCACGCCCACGGCGGCCACACCCACGCCACGGTCCCGTCGCACTCGTGAGCGTCACCGGGGCCGCCGAGGGGACGGCGCTGCGCCGCCGGGTCGTCGTCCGCGGTGTGGTGCAGGGCGTCGGCTTCCGGCCCTACGTCCATGGCCTCGCCACCTCGCTCGGCCTGACCGGGCACGTGACCAACACCCCGGACGGGGTGGTCGTCGAGGTCGAGGGCGCCCCGGACACCGTGGGCCGGTTCTGCGCCCGGCTCGCGCCGGACGCCCCGCCGCTGGCCCGCGTCGACGGCGTCGACCACCAGGACGTGCCGGTCGTCGGCGAGGGCGCGTTCGCCATCCTCGCCTCCCGCGCCGGCGGCCCGGCCGGCGCCCTCATCCCCCCGGACACGGCGACCTGCGCGGCCTGCCTGCGTGAACTCGCCGACCCCGCCGACCGGCGCCACCGCCATCCCTTCGTCAACTGCACCCACTGCGGCCCCCGCCTCACGATCGTCACCGGCCTGCCCTACGACCGGCCGCACACCACCATGGCCCGCTTCCCGATGTGCCCCGGCTGCGCCCGCGAGTACGCCGACCCCGCCGACCGGCGCTTCCACGCCCAGCCCGTCGCCTGCCCGGACTGCGGTCCGCGGCTGCGCCTGCTCGTCGGCCGCCCGCACCCCGGCGCCGCCCCCGAGGAGGTCGCGGAGGCGGACCCGGTGACCGAGGCGCGGCGGCTACTGGCGCGGGGCGCGGTCCTCGCCGTGAAGGGGCTCGGCGGCTACCACCTGGCGTGCGACGCCACCGATCCCGGGGCCGTCGCACTGCTGCGGCAGCGCAAGGCACGGGGCGACAAGCCGTTCGCGCTGATGGCCCGCGGCCTCGACGACATCGCGCACCTGGTGTCGCCGGACGAGGCGGAACGCGAACTGCTCGCCGGCCCGGTCCGCCCCATCGTGCTGCTGCGCCGCCGCGCCGGCGCCGCGCCCGCCGGTCCGCGCCCCGCGGACCAGGTCGCCCCCGGCAGCCCCGACCTCGGCGTGATGCTGCCCTACACGCCGCTGCACCACCTCCTGCTGGGCCTGCCCGGCGACCCCGAGGGCCCCCGGCTGCTGGTCATGACGAGCGGCAACGTGTCCGGTGAACCGATCGTCACCGACGACGAGGAGGCCCTGGAACGCCTCGCCCCGCTGGCCGACGCCTGGCTCACCCACGACCGGCCGATCCACGTGCCCTGCGACGACTCGGTGGTGCGGGTGTGCGACGGGCAGCCGCTGCTGGTGCGCCGCGCCCGGGGCTATGCGCCGCTGCCCCTGGACCTGCCCGTGCCGGTGCGCCCGACGCTCGCGGTCGGCGGTGACCTGAAGAACGCGTGCTGTCTCGGCGCGGGCCGGCGGGCCTGGCTGTCGGCGCACATCGGGGACATGGACGACCTGGCCACCCAGCGCGCCTTCGGCCGCGCGGTGGCCCAACTGGAGTCGATCACACCGGTGCGGCCCGAGCTGCTGGCGGCCGACCGGCACCCGGGCTACCGCTCCGCCCGGTGGGCCGTCCGCAACGCCGCCGGACGGCCGGTGGTCCGCGTCCAGCACCACCACGCGCACATCGCCGCCGCGATGGCCGAACACGGACTGGACGGCGGCCGGCCCGTGCTCGGCGCGGCATTCGACGGCACCGGCCACGGCGACGACGGAGCGGTGTGGGGCGGGGAGTTCCTGCTCGCGGACTACGCCGGTTTCACCCGCGTCGGGCACCTGGCCTACGTCCCCCTGCCGGGCGGCGACGCCGCGGTGCACCGGCCCTACCGCATGGCCCTCGCGCACCTGCGCGCGGCCGGCCTCGACTGGTCCGCCGACCTGCCCTGCGTGACCGCCTGCCCGCCGGTCGAACGCGGCGTGCTGGCACGGCAGTTGGAGCGCGGCATCGGCTGCGTGCCCACCTCCAGCATGGGCCGCCTCTTCGACGCGGTGTCGTCCCTCGTCGGCGTGTGCCACCGGGCCGGGTACGAGGCCCAGGCCGCCGTCGAACTGGAGGCCGCCGCGCTGTGCGCTCCCGCCGCGGACACCGCCGCCTACGCCTTCGCCGTGCGTGCGGCGAAGGCCGGTGACGGGCAGTCCGGTGACGGACCGCTGCGGGCCGACGCGGCGCCCGTCCTGGCGGCGGTCGTCGACGACCTGCGGGCGGGCGTGCCCACGGCGACCGTCGCCGCCCGCTTCCACCGGGCCGTCACCGCGCTCGTGCACCGCGTCTGCCTGCTGGCCCGGGACCGGTACGGAGTGGACACCGTCGCCCTCACCGGCGGCGTGTTCCTCAACTCCCTGCTCTCCTCGGCCTGCGCCGCGGTCCTCGCGGCGGACGGCTTCACCGTGCTGCGCCACCGCTTGGTCCCGCCCGGCGACGGCGGCCTGGCCCTGGGGCAGCTGATGGTGGCCGCCCGGACGGCCGGCCCCGGCGACACGACCCCCTGAGACCGACGCACCACCCCACAGCGAGGAGAGGCCCATGTGCCTGGCGGTACCCGGCAGAGTGCTGGACATCGACGAACGGGACGGCACCCGGGTGGCCACCGTCGATTTCGGCGGCGTGGTCAAAGAGGTGTGCCTGGAGTACCTGCCCGACCTGAAGGTCGGCGAGTACGCCATCGTGCACGTCGGTTTCGCGCTGCAACGCCTCGACGAGGAATCGGCCCGCAGGACGCTCGAACTCTTCGCCGAACTCGGCATGCTCCAGGAGGAGTTCGGCGACCCCTGGGAGGCCGCCGCGGACGCGGGCACCGCACACACCGGCGAGGAGGCACGGCAGTGAGGTACATCGACGAGTTCCAGGACCCGGAGCTGGCCCGCCGGCTCCTCGACGAGATCCACGCGACGGTCACCCGGCCCTGGGCGCTGATGGAGGTCTGCGGCGGGCAGACGCACTCCATCATCCGCCACGGCATCGACCAGCTCCTGCCCGAGCAGGTCGAGTTGATCCACGGTCCGGGCTGCCCGGTCTGCGTCACACCGCTGGAGGTCATCGACAAGGCCCTGGAGATCGCCTCCCGGCCCGAGGTGATCTTCTGCTCCTTCGGCGACATGCTCCGGGTGCCCGGGACGGGCCGGGACCTGTTCCAGGTGCGCGGGCAGGGCGGCGACGTACGCGTCGTCTACTCGCCGCTGGACGCCCTGCGGATCGCCCAGCGGCACCCGGACCGCGAGGTGGTGTTCTTCGGCATCGGCTTCGAGACCACCGCGCCGCCCAACGCGATGACCGTCCACCAGGCCCGCAGGCTCGGCATCCGCAATTTCAGCCTGCTGGTGTCGCACGTCCGGGTGCCTCCCGCCATCGAGGCGATCATGGGCTCGCCGAGCTGCCGGGTACAGGCGTTCCTCGCCGCCGGACACGTGTGCACCGTCATGGGCGTCGACGAGTACCCGGAGCTGGCCCGGCGCCACCGCGTGCCGATCGTCGTCACCGGCTTCGAACCGCTGGACATCCTCGAAGGCGTACGCCGCACCGTGACGCAGCTGGAACGCGGCGAGCACACCGTCGAGAACGCCTACCCGCGGGCCGTCCGCGCCGAGGGCAACCCCGCGGCCAGGGCCATGCTGGAGGACGTCTTCGAGGTCACCGACCGGCCCTGGCGGGGGATCGGTGTGATCCCCGGCAGCGGCTGGCGGCTGTCCGAGAAGTACCGCGCCTACGACGCCGAACTGCGCTTCAGCGTCGACGGCATCCGCACCCTGGAGCCGGCCGAGTGCCGCAGCGGCGAGGTCCTCCAGGGCCTGCTCAAACCCCACCAGTGCGAGGCGTTCGGCACCCGCTGCACCCCGCGCACCCCGCTCGGCGCCACCATGGTCTCCAGCGAGGGCGCCTGCGCCGCCTACTACCTCTACCGACGCCTGCAGAACACGCCCGCGCCCCGGGAGGCGAGCCCCGTTGCCTGACACCACCGACACCCTGGACGTGACCGGCTGGACCTGCCCGGCCCCGCTGCGCGACCAGCCCCGCGTCGTCATGGGCCACGGCGGCGGCGGCACGCTCTCCGCCGAACTGGTCGAGCACGTCTTCGCGCCCGCGTTCGGCGGGGCGGCCCTCGCCGAGCTGGGCGACGCGGCCGCGCTGTCCCTGGGCGGTGTCCGGCTGGCCTTCTCCACCGACTCCTTCGTGGTGCGGCCGCTGTTCTTCCCCGGCGGCAGCATCGGCGATCTCGCCGTCAACGGCACCGTCAACGACCTCGCCATGAGCGGCGCCGAACCCGCCTACCTCTCCTGCGGATTCATCCTGGAGGAAGGGGTGGAGATCGCCACCGTGGCCCGGGTGGCCGAGGCGCTCGGCGCCGCAGCGCGCGCGGCGGGCGTGGAGGTCGCGACCGGTGACACCAAGGTGGTCGAGTCCGGGCACGGCGACGGGATCTTCGTCAACACGGCCGGCATCGGGCTGATCCCGGCGGGTGTCGACCTGCGTCCGGCCCGGGTGGTGCCCGGCGACGTGGTGATCGTCAGCGGCCCGGTCGGCGCGCACGGCGTGGCCGTCATGAGCGTGCGCGAGGGCCTGGAGTTCGGCGTGGACATCGTCAGCGACTGCGCGGCTCTCGGCGGTCTGGTCGCGGACATGCTCGCCGTCACCCCGGACCTGCACGTGTTGCGCGACCCCACCCGCGGGGGACTGGCGGCCTCGCTCAACGAGATCGCGGCCGCCTCGGGCACCGGTGTCGTCATCACGGAACGCGCGGTGCCGGTCCCACCGGCCGTGGCCGGCGCCTGCGCCGTCCTGGGCCTCGACCCGTTCTACGTCGCCAACGAGGGCAAGCTCGTGGCGTTCGTGCCGCGCGAGCACGCCGACGCCGTACTGGCGGCGATGCGCGCGCATCCGCTGGGCGCGCAGGCCGCGATCATCGGCGAGGCGGTGGCGGACCATCCCGGCATGGTGGTGGCCCGCACCGGCCTGGGCGGCACCCGGGTGGTCGACATGCCGCTGGGGGAGCAGCTGCCGCGGATCTGCTGAGCGTGCCGGGCCGCCGGGTTCACGCGGACTCCGGCGGTCCGAGGACGGCCAGGGTGCCGTGCGCCTGGCGCAGGGCCACCTCCACCGCGGTGGGCGCGTGCAGCGCGCCCGAGCCGTCCGGTGGGACCAGCCACTCCATGAGCCCGGCCGGACGGTACGGCGGCGGCACCGCGACCCACGCGCCTTTGCTCGCGTGCCGCAGCCCGGCCCCGACCCACCGGCTGCCCGGGTCGGGCGGCAGGAAGAACCCGACCCGGCCGGCTCCCCCGTCGGCGAGCGTGGGGCCCGGTAGCGGCAGGGCCGGACTCCACAGCAGGTCGAGGGCAAGTATGCCCAACTCGTCGGGGACGCTGAGCACATCCCAGTAACGCCCCGCCTCCAGCAGCGCGACACCGTCGCCCTGGTCCCACTTCCGCTTGCAGGCCCGCGGGTCGCAGGAGGCCGCCGCCAGCCACTCCACGCCCCGCATCCACATCGCATCCGCCATCTGCTTCTCCGGATGCCGGGTGCACGAGGTGACCGCACGGTGCGGCACACCAACCCGGCATATGCATCCTGGTAGATATTTCTAGGCTGGGTAGGGGCGGTGTGCCCGGTGATTCAACCAATGAGTCGGTTGACACGTGAATCAATCATCCGAACAGTTGATTCGATCGCAGAATGGGGTTTCAGGCGATTGATTCGATCGTATGCTTCCCCTGTTCCGTCATCTCCTCGTTCGGAGTACGTCTTGGACCGCACTCGTCCGCATCACCTCGTCGCGCGGGGGCGCGCGGAGGCCCGACGGCGCGAACCCCCGGAACACGTGCTCACCGACGACGTGTCCGCCCGGATGACGAAGCTGCCCGAGCGGCTCGCGGCGGGGCATGCGCACGGGCATCGTCCCGACACCTCCGGACAGGACGGGGACACCCGCGCCGAGGTGTCCACCGCGGCCCGCGCCGAACTGACCGACCGAGAGCCGCAGTTAAGGTGGGCCGGAGCCGGGCCGACGGCGGGGGAGGACGAACGTGGACGAGATCGACCGGGCCATCCTGCGTGAACTGCAGACCGACGGGCGCATCGCGTACGCCGACCTGGGCCCCAAGGTCGGCCTGTCCGCCTCGGCGGCCCGGCAGCGCCTGCAACGACTCCTGGACTCCCGGGCCGTCCAGGTCGTCGGGGTCACCGACCCGATGGCCATGGGCGGCCAGGCCATGGCCCTGCTCGGCATCGGCGTGGCCGGCGACCCGCGCGCCGTCGCCGACGCGCTGGCCGGACATCCCGAGGTGATCTACTCGGTGCTCACCTCCGGCGGCTTCGACCTGTTCGCCGAGGTGATCACCCCCGGTCCGAAAGAGCTGCTCGACTTCGTCAACGACGTGGTGCGGCCGATCGACGGCGTCCGGCAGATCCAGTCGTTCCCGTACTTCGGCATCCACACCCAACGCTTCCTGCGGGACGTGGGCTGACCCGTCCGGGGTGGCGTGGACCCGGGGGCGGCGCGCGGGCGAACGCCGTGCGCGCGTCAGCCGCCGCCGGCGATGGCCGGCCGCGGGGTGAGGACGAGCATGGTGGTGTCGTCCCGGATCGCTCCGCAGTGCTCCAGGAGGTCGGCCCACAGCCGGGCGGTCAGCACGGCCGGGTCCTCGGTCGCGAGCCCGCGCAGCCGCTCGGCCAGCGGATAGAAGGCGCCGGAGGTGTCCCGTGCCTCCCACACTCCGTCCGAGGCCAGGAACAACCGGTCACCGGGGCCCAGCTCGACCGTGGCCTCCTTGGGCGGCCGGACACCGAACGGATCCACGCCCAGCGGAATACCCGGTGTGACCAGGATCTCGCTGGCCTGCCCGTCGCGCAGCAGGATCGGCGGCGGATGCCCGCGGACCGCGATCCGCACCGTGCGGACGTCGCCGGAGAACTCCAGCAGCACGGCCGTGGCGAACAGCTCGGCGCCGCGCGGCCCCACCGCGTCCGCCGTGAGCCGCCGGTCCATGCGCGCCGCGACCCCTTCCAGGTCCGGCTGGTCGAGCACCGCCTCCCGGAAGGCGCCCAGCAGCGACACCACGGTCGGCACGGTCGCGAGCCCGTGCCCCTGGACATCGGCCATCACCGCCCGGACCCCGTAGGGGCCGTCGCGCACGTCGAAGAAGTCGCCCCCGACCAGAGTCCCGGTCTGGGCCGCCCGGTACAGCCCCCAGCACCCGACGTCCCCGACCCGGTCCGGCAGCGGCGGGACGACGGCCCGCTGCACGGCTTCCGCGACCGTCTGCTCGGTGACCAGCTGGGCGTCGCGGTGACGGGCCACGTAGGCGACGAACACACTCAGTACGGCGACGAAGACGATGGTGAGCAGATCGGTGTTGCCCGGCTGGTTGAGATGGGTGGCCGGCACATTGAGCACGATCACCACCAGAGCGCCCATCACCGCCGTGAGCAGTGGCCCGTACGACAGGACGGCGAGCGGCGGGATGGCCCCCAGCAGGAAGCCGATGTCGAGCGCGTCGCGGCTGAGCAGGGTGGCCGTGGTCACCCCCGCGAGCAGCACGACGGGCAGCACTCGCACCCAGCGCGGTGGCGGCGCTCCCCGCAGCCACCCACGCTCCTCCCGGTACCGGCGCCACCGCCGGACTCGGACCGTCGTCGTCACACGCCCACGCTACGCCCCGGGCCGCGGTACCCGGCCCGCCCGCGAGGGTGCCGCCGACGGCCCGGCCGGTCAGCCGCCGCCGCCGGAAAAGCAGTGGACGCCGACCGACGCCCGCCCCTACCTTGGGCTCCGCACGCCCATGGAGACCACGGAAGGAGGCGAGAGCCATGCGGTTCACCGACACCCAGCGCTCCCTCCCCGTCGCCCCGGCGTGCCACGTCTGACCTGACCGGGAGCGCTGCCTCACCCACGCCTCCCGGAGGAACCATGACCGATCCGGTCATCCAGACCCTCGACGAGCACACCGTCCACCTCTTCGACACCCTCCCCGACCCACTGCACGCGGCCGAGGCGCACCGGCAGACCCGGCACCGCCCCGACTGGAAGCGGGTGGCCCTGCGCGACGGCACGGTCGTGGCGCGGGCCGCCTGGTGGGGCGGACCCGACGACCCCCGGCCCCGCACCGTCGACTGGTTCGACGTGGCCGAGGGCGAGGAGGCGGCGGGGGCCGCACTGCTGCGGTCCGCGCCCTGGCCGGTCGACGACCTGGAGTTCAGCCTGCCGGCCGGCTGGCGGGACGTACCCGCACAGCGGACCGCCGCCGAGACCCGCTTCGCCGCCGCGCGGGCGGCCGGCTACCGGCACCTGGTGGACCGTTACGTCTACCGCTGGACACCCCGGTGCGGCCTGCCCGAACGGCCGCGGCGGCTCGTCCACCGCGCCGAACCCGACGACGCGGTGTTCTTCGACGCCCTGCGCCGTATCCACTCCGTCACCCTGGACGCCCACGCCCGCCGGGCCGTCGCCAAGGGGGGAGTGGAGCTGGCCGCCCAGGAGGAGATCGACTTCTTCCGCTGGTGCCCGTCGCCGCGCGAGTGGTGGCAGGTCGCCCACACCCCCCAGGGAGAGCCCGTCGGCATCCACATTCCCGCGCACAACCCGCAACGGCCCTGCATCGGCTTCATCGGAGTCCTGCCGGAACAGCGCGGCCACGGCTACGGCTACGACCTGCTCGCCGAGTGCACCCACTTCCTCGCCGAGCGGGGCGCCGACACCATCGCCGCCGCGACCGACCAGGGCAATCTTCCGATGGCCGGGCACTTCGCCCGGGCCGGATACCCCGTCCTGCGTGAACGGGTGCATTTCCAGATCGACACCGCAGTCGTTGGCAGAGACGAGTGACAGCCTGACGGCGGGCTGATCGGTGACGGACGGCGGAGGCGGGCATGGGGTTCGAAGGCGATGTCTGGTACGTGCACAGCGGGGACGGGTCCGTCGGCGAGATCCTGATCGACGACGCCGACTTCCCGTGGCTGTCCGGCCGCTTCGCCCCCGGCCCCGCCTTCGCCCGCGTCCGGGAGCTGTTCGCCCGCGAGCTGGCCCTGGCCGACGCGGTCGGCGAGGGGCACCGGGAGCAGTGGGAGAGCGTCCAGCAGGAGATCCGCCGACGAGTGGCCCTCGTCTCCCCGGACGGCCCGGTCCCCGAGTTCCTGCTGCACATCGCGGAGGGCCGGGCCTGGTTCCGGTGGAGCGACGAGCCGTTCGCCCCGGGGCCCTAGCCCGGGGCCGGGCCGGTCAGCCCGTCCGCTCGCCCAGCAGGGATTCGGCGGAGCCGAGGATCTCGGTCGCCCGGAGGGCGAAGGCGGCGTCGCACGGATGCGGCCGGCCCGTGCGCGCCGCTTCGTGCAGCGCGTCGATCGCCCGGCCGAACGCCGGGAGGCCGCCGTCCGCGCTGCTCGGCAGTTCGGCCACCCCGGCCTCGCCGCGCAGTTCCACGGTGGTGCCGGCCGCCGCCGTCGGGGCCGTGAGGCTCAGCGTCAGTGTGCTGGAGGCACCACCGAGGTGATCGAGGACCACATGCGCGGTGTCCCCCGGTCCATGGGCCGCGGCGGTCACCTTCCGTACGTCACCCAGCACCGGCAGCAGCACGGACAGGGCGTGCGGCCCTACGTCCCAGAGGGCGCCCTTCTCCTTGCGCCACGGCGACGCCCCGAACGGGCTGTCGGCCCGGAACACCGAACCCAGCCACTGCGCCCGCGCGGTGAACCAGCCGCCCTTGTCCGCCTGCTCCGTGATCCAGGCGTCGATCTCGGGCTGGAACCGGGAGGTGAAGAACACCACGGAGGCGACCTCGGCCTCCCGGGCCGCCGCCACGACCGCCGCGCCGTCCGCCGCCGTGGTGGCGAGCGGCTTGTCGAGCAGCAGATGACATCCGGCGCGGGCGGCCCGCACGGCGAGCGGCGCCTGGACGTCCGGCGGCAGCGCCACGGCGACCGCGTCCGAGTCGGCGAACAGGGCGTCCACATCGTCGTAGGCCCGGGTGCCGTGCTGCCCCGCGAGTTCCGCGGCGGCGTCCGCGCGCCGCCCCCACACTCCGGTGAACTCAACCTCGTCGTGCCCGCTCAGGGCGGGGGCGTGGACCATCTGGGCCCAAGGGCCGGTGCCGAGCAGTCCGATGCGCATCGCGCTGCCTTTCCAGGGTGCCGAACGTGACGACCGGCGCGGACCGCCGATCTCGGGTGAGGGTTTCACAGATCGTCCGTTCGTGGGCTACCACGGGGACCGCCCGGTCCCTAGGATGTGTCCCTTGCGGTCACGGCCGACCGACGCGGGTACGCATGGGGGAGCGATGAACACGGGAAACCAGCCGTCCAGGGAGATCGACCCCACCGTACCGACGGCCGCCCGTATGTACGACCACTACCTCGGCGGCAAGGACAACTACGCGGCCGACCGGGCGGCGTGCGAAGAACTCGACCGGGTGGTGCCCAGCACCCGGCGGCTCGCCGTCAACAACCGCCGCTTCCTGCGGCGCGTCGTACGGACGCTGGCCCGGGACTACGGCATCCGGCAGTTCCTCGACCACGGGTCCGGGCTGCCCACCCAGGACAACGTGCACCAGGTCGCCCAGTCCGTCGACCCCGCGTCCCACGTCGTCTACGTCGACAACGACCCCATGGTGCTGGTCCACGGCCGGGCACTGCTGGAGCAGGACGAGCGCACCGCCGTCATCCAGGCGGACATGCGGGACACCGACGGGATCTTCGCGCACCCCGACACCCGGCGGCTCATCGACTTCTCCCACCCGGTCGCCGTGCTGTTCGTGTCGGTCATGCACTGCCTGCCGGACAGCGACACCGACGGCCCGCACGCCCTGTCCCGCCGGGTCGCCGAACGCCTCGCCCCCGGCAGCTTCCTGGTGATGTGCCAACTGGTCAGCGAGGATGCCGAAGTCCGCAGGTTCGTCACCGACTTCATGGACCAGACCACCCAGGGGAACTGGGGCCGGGTGCGGCAGGAGAAGGACGTCGCGGAACTCTTCGAGGGCCTGGAGATCCTCGAACCGGGCCTCGTCGAGGTGTCGACCTGGCGGCCCGACTCGGAGGTCGCGCCCCGCCAGCTCACACACGAATGGATCGAGTTCGGCGGCGTGGGCCGCGTCGGCTAGGTGTTCCGCGGCACGAGGGCGGGGGCGGTGCCCGTGCGGCCCGGTCCACCCGGTGCGTTCAGGTACCCGGGTAGCGCCGCGCCAGGACCAGGCTCAGCAGGTCGACGGACTGCCGCGGCTGCAACGCCTCGTCGGCGAGCCGGTCCAGGACGACCCGGTACTCCTCGGTCTCGTCCCGGTCCTCAAGGAAGTGCGCGCTCCTGATGTGTTCCAGATAGACCACGTCGGGCAGGTCCGTCCCGCCGAACCGCAGATAGGTGACCGGGATCGCGGGCGCCGAGGCGTTCGTCACGTCCAGCGGGACGATCTGCAGGGTGACATGGGGCCGCTGGGCCATCCGCAGCAGGTGCTCCAACTGCTCGCGCATCACCTCGGCGCCGCCGAGGACGCGCAGCAGCACCGACTCGTCGATGATCACCCATAGCCGGGGCGCGTCCGCACGTCCCAGCAACTCCGCCCGGCGCATCCGCAGTTCCACCCGACGGCGCACCTCTGTCTCGGACGCCGTGGGAAGGCCGCGCCGCACCACCGCGCGGGCATAGGCGGGAGTCTGCAACAGGCCGGGAACGTACTGGATCTCGAACGTACGGATCGCGGCGGCGGCCTCCTGCAGGCCGACCAGCCGGTCGAACCACTCCGGCATCAGCCGCTTGTCGTACCGCTGCCACCAGCCTGGCTCCCCGGCCCGCCGCGCGAGCCTGAGCAGCACCGAAGCCTCGTACGCGTCCGTGCCGTACAGCGTCAGCAGGGCCTGGACATCGGCCTCGGACGGAGGCCGCCGGCCCTTGCCCGCCTCGATGCGGGACAACTTCGCCGCGCTGAAGCCGAGCCTGCGCGCCGCCTGCTCCTGGGCGAGCCCCGCGTCCTCACGGAAACCCGCCAACTGGACGCCGACCAGCATCTTCAGCAAGGTCGGGGCGGGCTCGGAACGGTCCAGATAGGGTTGCAGGCGGGAGACGCGAGGGGACTCGGCTGACATCCATGCTCCCGGCAGACCGTCGGCGAAGACCGCCACAGTAGCGCAGCGGCGCACCGTGGCCCATGTCCACGACATATGTGGGACGTCCGGTTCCGCGGCGGGGCGCCGCCGGGAGCAACTACAGCAGGTGGTCGAACTCGCCGTCCTTCGCGCCCGCCAGGAAGGCCGCCATCTCCGCGGGCGTGTAGACGAGCGCGGGCCCGTCGGGGTCGCGGGAGTTGCGGACCGCGACGTCCCCGTCGGGCAGCGCCGCGAACTCCACGCAGTTGCCCTCGGCGTTGCTGTGCCTGCTCTTGATCCACCGGGCGTCCAGCGAACTGGCGCGCACCCCGTTCGGCACCGATGACACCACAGCCTCCTTGCGTGTTCACGTCCCGCGGCGGGACCGGCGGCTCGGGCCACGAGGACGCCGGGAAGGGTCCCCTGTCTCCTACCCGCTTTTCGCGCAATTTCCCGTGCAATTGCATCCGGGCGTTGTTGACATGGATAATAACTAGGACGTCAACCCCCTTGCCCTCGTTGTCGTACGACTGTTGATCAGGGAGATGTAGTGTCCTCGCCTGCGCCCCGGACCGACCCCTCCAGTACCTGGCGGACCGACCCCGCGCCACCACCGCTGCGGGCGGTCGCGGCCGCGCCGCTGACGACCCTCCGCGAAGTGCCCTGGCACGAGATCAAGGACTCCACCGGATCCGCCGACGGCATCCCGGCACTGCTGCACACCATCGCCCGCGGCGACCACGACCGCGCCCGACAGGCCCTCGGCCACCTGCGGGAACGAATCTGCCAGTACGGCTTCGTGGTGGAGCAGGCCACGGCCGCCACCGTGCCCTTCCTGTGGGAACTGGCCCAACTGCCGTACGTCGCCTGCCGCGCCCAGATCATCGAACTCCTCGGCAGCATCGCGGCGGCCCGGCAGTGGGAGGACACCGCGGCCGTCTACCCCAAGCTGCTCAACCACCCGGAGAACCACGTGGTCTGGGAACGCGAGGCCCGGGAGGCGGTGCGCGCCCGCAGGGGCCTCATCCGCCACCTGGCACCGGGCGGCAGCCCCGAGATCGCCAGGGCCACCCGGGAACTCGCCCGCACCCTGGGGGAATAGCCGCCCCGCCCGCCGTGTCCGGCCCGTGGAGCACTGGGTTCCCGCGGGCGGATCGACGTAGGCTCCCGGCAGATGGGTAGAGAGCGCTTGCCCACCAACCGGTCACTGGGGAGGAAACACCGTCGATGGCCTCGTCGCTGGAGAGACCGCTCGACCACCGCTACCGCGACGAACACCCGCTGCGCACACTGGCCTACCTGCTGCGCGCCGACCGCGGCAGGCTGGCCGTGGCCGTGCTCGTGTTCATCGTCAAGCACAGCCCGGTCTGGCTGCTGCCACTGATCACCGCGTCCATCATCGACACCGTCGTACAACACCAGCCGATCGCCCGCCTGTGGTTCAGCACCGGCGCCATCCTGCTGATCCTGCTGCTCAACTATCCGCTGCACCTGCTCTACGTCCGTCTGCTCTACGGCAGCGTCCGCCGCATGGGCACCACCCTGCGCTCGGCGCTGTGCACCCGCATGCAGCAGCTCTCCATCGGCTACCACTCCCGGGTCAGCGCCGGCGTGCTGCAGGCCAAGGTCGTGCGGGACGTGGAGACCATGGAACAGATGGTGCAGCAGACCGCGGAGACCGGGCTCGGGGCGCTGACCGTACTGGTCGGCGGACTGGCCATCATCGCCTTCCGCACACCCGAGTTCGTCCCCGTCTTCCTGGTCGTGGTGCCGGTCGCCTCGCTGCTGGTCGCCCGGCTGCGATCGCGGCTGCGCTCGCACAACGAGCGGTTCCGGCACGAGGTGGAGACCCTGTCGACGCGGGTGACCGAGATGGCCCGTCTCATCCCGGTCACCCGGGCCCACGGGCTGGAGAACAAGGCGCTGCACCGCATGGACGGCACGCTCAGCCGCCTGCTGACCTCCGGCATGCGGCTCGATCTGGTCAACGGCCGGTTCGGCTCGCTCGCCTGGGTCGTCCTCAACGCCGTCGGCGTGCTCGTGCTGGCCAGTGCCGCACTGATCTCCTACTACGGATTCTGGGGGGTCTCGGCCGGCGACGTCGTCATGCTGAGCGCGTTCCTGACCACCCTGACGAACTCCACCACGACGCTCGCCGCGCTCGCCCCCGTCATCACCAAGGGGCTCGAATCGGTGCGCTCCGTCGGTGAGGTGCTCCAGGCCCCCGAACTGGAGGACAACGAGGGCAAGAAGCGGGTCACCGCGGTGCGCGGCGCGGTCACGTTCCAGAACGTCGGCTACGCCTACGACGACGGGCGGCCCGCCGTACGGGACTTCGACCTCGCCGTCGCGCCCGGCGAGACGATCGCCCTCGTCGGGGCGTCCGGTGCCGGCAAGTCCACCGTCCTCAACCTCGTCATCGGCCTCATCCGGCCGACCTCGGGCCGGCTGCTGCTCGACGGGCAGGACATGAACGGCCTCGACCTGCGCACCTACCGGAAGTTCGTGTCGGTCGTGCCCCAGGAGTCCATCCTGTTCGAGGGCACGGTCCGGGAGAACGTCGCCTACGGGATGGACGACGTCGACGAGGAGACGGTGCGCACCGCGCTGCGCGACGCCAACGCGCTGGAGTTCGTCGAGCGCATGCCCCGCGGCCTCGACACCATGGTCGGCGAGCGCGGTGCCCGGCTCTCCGGAGGCCAGCGTCAGCGGCTCGTCATCGCCCGTGCGCTGATCAGGGACCCCCGGGTGCTGGTCCTGGACGAGGCGACCTCGGCGCTGGACACCCAGTCCGAGGCCCTGGTCCAGCAGGCTCTCGCACGGCTGCTGCACGGCCGTACCACCTTTGTGGTGGCGCACCGCCTGTCCACCGTGCGCGGCGCCGACCGGATCGTGGTGATGGGGAGCGGCGCGATACGCGAGATCGGCGGGCACGAGGAACTTCTGCACCGGGGCGGCGCCTATGCCGCGCTGCACCGCGGACAGGTCGCCTGACCGTGCGCGGAGGGGGCGGGAGGGGGTGATGTGCGTCCCGGGAAGCCGCGAAGAGGAATGAACTCCGGTTTCCCGGGCATACGCAGCGCATAAAACGAGAAAGGGGCATTCACGTGCCGGTCCTGGACCCCATGGTCGTCAGACAGCTGCTGACCCGCTACGCCTCGTTGCGGATCGCCCAGGCGGAACGGCCGACACCGTCGGCGGCGCGCGAACTGGCGGACGTGAGTCGCAGCCTGTGCGCGGCGACGGGCACCGCGCACGTCCGCGAGGCCATCGTCCGGGCCGATGCCCTGCTCTCCCGGGCCCGCCGGGACCGCGACGAGAGCGGACTCCCGCTCGCCGGATGACGGCAGCGGCAGCGGCCGAACGCCGCCCCTCACGTCGCACCGCTGTCAAGAACTGTGTTGTCAAGCACTGTCCGGAACTCCCACCTCGTCCGGCATGGTTCCTTAAACTCGTCGTCTGTGCCCATATCCATGGGCCGGGCTCGAAAGGCGCTTTGACGGGTGTTCCAGGATTCCCCCATCTACGACCGGCTCGTCGCGGAACGCGGCGACGTACCCGCAGGAGTGCGGAGAGAGGCCGACCGCCTGCGCAGGGAGGTGGAAGCGGTCATACCGCCGCCGCGGTCGCCGGGGGTGCCCGACGGCCTGCCGGCGGTGCCCCCGAGCCGGCCCGGACAGTGGCAGCGGGTGCAGCAGTTGCCGGGCAGCGGGGCGCCCTGAGCCCCAAAGAGGGCGCGGCGGGAGCCCGGGCCCCCGGGGCAGAGCGGCGCCGGGCGCGGCGTGGGCCGTCATCCGGCCGGACCGGTCTCGCCGGACGGTCGGCGTGGTTCGCCGGGCGGGCTCGCCAGCCACTGCGCGATGGCTCGGGCAATGGGCTGGTCGGTGTCCATCTCGACGAAGCCGAACTGGCCCGACTGGTTGCACTCCAGGAACCACCAGACGCCCTCCGTGTCCTCGGCGAAGTCGAACGCCCCGTAGGCGAGTCCGGCCTCCCGCAGATAGGTGTGGACGGCCGTCGCGACCGGTGGTGGCACCGCCACCGGGGCCCACGGGGACAGGGACGGAGCGAACCTGACGTCCACGTCGTCCGGGTCGGCGTCCGGCTCGACCGCCTTGCGGGCGGCGAACAGCCGGTCGCCGACGGCGGTCAGCCGGATGTCGGCCCGCTTCGGCACCCGCCGCTGCAACAGGGTCGGACCGAACGCGACGGCCGAGAAGTCGGTGTCCGGCGCGACCCTGCTGGTCGGCACCGCCCGCGGCGGTTCCTGGGGGTGCGTGCCGGAGACGGGTTTGACCACGAGGTCCGGGAAGCGTTCCGAGAACTCGCGGGCGGCCTGCGGGAACGTCGTGATCAGGGTGGCGGGCACGGGTAGCCCGCTGCGCTGGGCGAGCCTCAGCTGCCACGGCTTGTGGCGGGCCCGCCGGGCGGCGTCCGGATGGTTCATCCAGCGGGCGTCGGTGCAGCGCAGCATGCCGTACAGCGCCTGGGACGCCTCCTCGGTCAGCCAGGCGGACGGCTGGGCGGCCCGGGCAGCCGGTGCGCCCGGTCTGCGCACCCAGACGGAGCGCAGAGCGCTCATGCTCACCAGACGGCCCGCGACGGACAGGTGGCCGTGGCTGACGCCCTGCACGTACTCGGCGGACAGGGCGACCCGGCTGGGGAGATCCGCTGGATCGAGACGCACGACGGGCACGCCGGCCTCGTTGAGCCGGAGGACCACCATGTCCGCCGTGACGTCCTCTTCACTGGTCAGGATGAGCACGGTCATCGTGGGGGGCTCGTGGTCAGTCGTCGAAGTGCGTCTTGGAGCCGGCGGTGGAGGTCGTGGTCCCCAGCGCTCTGAGTGTCGCGTGGTCGGTCGCGGCGACCCGGCCATCGGGGAGCACGTTCAACTGCAGTCCGGAGTCGTACATGTACTCATTGGTGATTTCCAACTGCACTGCCGGTCGGGCGTAGTTGAGCGTGAACGGTTGCATGGTCTCTCCCTGTTTCGGCTTCCATGCACTTATACGATTCGAACGCCTGGTTGGTTTCCTTACTCTCCGTAATC
The DNA here is from genome assembly GCF_042268025.1 of Streptomyces sp. NPDC056161. Classification (NCBI taxonomy): domain Bacteria; kingdom Bacillati; phylum Actinomycetota; class Actinomycetes; order Kitasatosporales; family Streptomycetaceae; genus Streptomyces; species Streptomyces sp. NPDC056161. The sequence continues at coordinate 64,734 of NZ_JBHJUV010000040.1, read as the reverse complement.
TCAGTCCTAATTAAGGACGTATTAAGGAAGTAACGGAGTCTTGTTCCGTCGGCGGCCCGAAGAAGGCACATCCGTCCGGCACATGACGACAAGGGGAGCCCTCCTCGTGCGAACCGGGTCAGGCAGTCAGGATCCGCCGGGCCGCCGCGACGGCCCGCTCGGCGTAGCCGCGGCCGAACAGCACCGCGTGGACGAGGAGCGGGAACAGTTGGTGCAGTCCGACACGGTCGCGCCAGCCCGGTGCCAGGGGCCTGGTCTCCTGGTAGCCGTCGAGCACCCGGTCCAGGTGGGGGCAGCCGAACAGCCGGAGCATCGCCAGGTCGGTCTCGCGGTGTCCGCCGTGCGCGGCCGGATCGATGAGCCGGACGCGGCCGTCGGTACCCCACAGCACATTGCCGGCCCACAGGTCGCCGTGCAGCCGGGCCGGTGGCTCGGCGGGGCCCGCCAGCCGCGGCAGTTGCTCGCAGACCCGCTCCAGCAGGCCGGCCTCCTCCCGGCCGATGGTGCCGTCGTCGGCGGCGTGTCGCACGTAGGGGAGCACCCGGTGCTCGGCGTACCAGGCCGGCCAGTCGGCGCCGGGGACGTTGCGCATCGGAGCCAGACCGATGTACGCGTCCCTGGGGCCGTCGGGCGGGGCGGAACCGAAGGCGGGCGCGCCGGCGGCGTGCAGGCCGGCCAGCTCACGGCCGAACCGGAGCGCGGCGTCCGCGTCGGGCCGCCCGGTGGGAACCCGGTCGACCACCAGCCACCGCGCGTCCTGGCCCCGGACGGCCGGTACCCGGACCGTGCCCGAGGCGGCCAGCCAGCGCAGCCCGGCCGCCTCGGCCGCGGCGGCACGCGGCGCGTGTCCGCGTTTGACCACCACGACCGGTCCGCCGTCGAGGGTGACCTCGCTCAGCGTCCCGGACAGCCGACGCTCGCCGCTCGCCGGTCGCCCGGTGAGCCGGGACGCCGCCGCCCGCGCTTTCTCGCCGCTCGGCACCATGCACTCCAGCGTATCCCCGGTGATCAGCTGCCCCAGGTTCCCTGGTCGGCGGCGCAGTTCCAGCCGTTTCCCGACAGGGTGAACCTCGCCTTGTACGTACGGGTGTCCAGCAGACGGGTGCGGACCGTGACGCCGAGGCTCGCCTTTTCCTTCGGCGTCGTCGTGTGGACCGACACCGCCTTCGACGTCTGGTGGCCGATCTTGCCGCCGTTGGCTGTGGCCGAACCGAAACCCACGTCCTCGACATTCGTGACGGTGAAGGCGACCTTCTTGAAGCTTTTCGTGGTGCGCTTGTTCTTGATCCCGAAATGCCGGCCGCCGCCGCAGACGGAAGGGGTCCGCATCCGGATGGGATGCGGACCCCGGCCGTGCGTGTCGACGGAGAAACGGGACGGATGCGCGACGGCGAGCGGGCAGCCGGAACTCTGGGCGGTGGGCTGCGCGGAGGCGGCCTGGGACGGGCCGAGTTGAGCGGCGGTGAGGAGTCCGGTCGTGGTCAGGACCGTGACGTCCGTACGGATGCGGTTCACGCGGTCTTACCTCCCCCTGCGGCCTCGACGGGCCGACAAAAAATTGTTAGCACGTGTTCGCGCACAGCAGGACGCGGAGAACGGCATTCCGCGCATCGGTGACAGAATCCGAACAAATGCGAGCCGGTCCGTGACCCGGACCCGCTCGTGCTCCTCGTGCTCCTCGTGCACGGACTCCCGGACTACCGGATTCCCGGAGCCCTGGTACTTCCGCAGTCCTGGTACTCCCGGCGCCGTCGGCTGACCGCGCAGGCCGCCGCCGGACACCGGGCCGTGGCCATCGACGTACACGGCTGCGGCTGCTCCGCCGAGCGGTCCGCGGTGATCGTGGGACACGACCGGGGCGCCACCGTCGCCGCGATCTCCGCCCTGGTCAGGCCCGCCGTCCGTGCGGCGGAGTTCGAGCACACCGGCCGGACCGGCGCGCTGCACCGCTGCCGCACCATGGACCGGGCCGCCCCCGGCGGGGCGGGCGCGGGGGAGGGGGCGCGCGTCTCGGTGCGGGGGTCACGCGTGCGCGGCGGCCCCGACCGGGCCGGGGCCCGGTTTGGGGCGCGCTCCCGTCCAGGAGGGGTCGGCCGCGCGCAGACGTGCCGTGCGGTGGATCGGGATCGCCGCGGGGGCAACCGGGCGGGCGGCGCGCCTCAGGCCCCGGTCAGGGCTGGGTGAACCATGGTCCATGGGGCAGACGTCCTTCGGCCGAGTGGGGGGTGGACCGGTCGGGGTGCGGGGCCGACGGAGCGCCGGTGTCCGGGCTCGTGGTCAGCTCGGCCCACACGACGCGTGCGGAACGGCGGGCGTCGGCGACACCCCAGTCACAGCTGAGTGCTTCGACGAGGAGCAGTCCGCGTCCGTTCTGGTCGTCCGGGTCGGGCCGCCGGGGCGTCGGCAGCGCGGCCGCACGGTTCTGGTCCTCGACCTCTATGCGGAGCCGGCCCGGGGTAGCGCGCAGCCGGCAGGCGATCCGCTCGCTGGCCGAATGGTTGACCGCGTTGGTGACCAGCTCGGACGTGACGATGACGGCGTTGTCCAGGACGTCGTCGCCGGTGCCCCACCCGGTCAGCAGTTCGCGCACGGCTCTGCGGGCCGCGCCGACCGATTCCGGGGTCGCGGGCAGGTCGAACGCGTGCAGACGGCCGGGTGGCTGAGCCCCGGAGGCGAGAGGGTCGGGGCCGTCGGGCCCGGGGAGTCGACCGGCGTGCTCGCCTCCGGGTGGTCTGGTGGAACCCGCCGACAGGGTCGAGCAGCACGAACGGTCCGCTCCGTGCGAGCCGGCGAATTTCTCGCGGCCCGGCACCAGGCCGGGGCGCCAGTTCCCCGGCGGTCCGTCGGGGGATCGGTCGTCGGAGAGTCGGTCCAGTGGCTGGGGGAAGGAGGGCGGAGTCATCGCCGTACGCCTTTCGTCCGGCCTCGCAAAGTGGGGGGTGTCGGTCTCACCTCGGCCGGCCGCGCACGACGAACAGGCGGCAACCCGGGCCCGAGGGCGCACGGGTGCAGCCCGAAGTCCCCCAACTGGGTTGTCTCACCTGCTCTTTCGTAGAGCCGGGTCGGTACGTCCACTCTGGCATCTGCCAACATCCGTTCGCAACCAGCAAGTTGAAATTTTCAGGTGGCCACGTGCATGCTGCATACGTCAACGGACGACCGGATGAGGGGCCTAGATCGACCGCGTGAGACTGTGAACCGGGAACCTGGTGCGAGGGGGTAGGCGTGGCCGCGGAGACCGACTGGGGCGGCGTCCCTTCCGTCCTGCGCATGATCCTCGGCAGGCAACTGGAGGAACTGCGCGTCCGGGCCGGTCTGACGTACGACCAGGCGGGCGCGGCCATCGGGGTCAGCCACTCCACCATCCGCCGGATGGAGGCCGCCAAGGTGGCCCGGCTGCGGCTGGCCGACGCCGAGAAACTTCTCCAGGTCTACGGCGTGACGGACCCGGCGGAGGTGGCCACCTTCCTGCAGTCCGCGCGCGAGGCCAACAAGCGCGGCTGGTGGCACACGTACCGCGACGTCATGCCGGACTGGTTCGCCGCATATCTGAGCCTGGAGCAGGCCGCACTGCAGATCCGCGCCTACGAGAACGAATTCGTCCACGGGCTGCTGCAGACACCGGAGTACGCGCGCGCCCTGCTGACCGCCGGCAACCCGCACGCCCCGGCGGAGGCCACGGAGCGGCGGGTCGCGCTGCGCCTGCGGCGCCAGGAACTCCTCACGCGCGAGGCGCCGCCACGGCTGTGGGTCGTGATGGACGAGACGGTGCTGCGCTGGCCGGTCGGTGGATCCCCGGTGATGCGCGCGCAGATCGACCACCTGATCGAGGTCAACCGGTTGCCGCAGGTGACCGTGCAGATCATGCCGTTCGCCAGTGGTCCGCATCCCGCCATGCGGGCCGGTGCCTACCACCTCTTCCGGTTCCGGGCCCGTGAACTCCCGGACGTCGTCTACCTCAACGGCCTGGTGGGCGCGGTCTACCTGGACAAGAGCGACGACGTCGTGGTGTACCGCGAGGCCCTGGACCGGTTGGGCGCCCAGGCGGCTCCCGCCAGGAAGACCGAAACCGTCCTCGGTGCGATACGGAAGGAGTTGTGACGTGTGCGATCCCATACACAACGGCGTGCCGTCCCGTGAACTCGGCACGTGTGGCTGGTCCAAGCCGTGGAGCGACGACGCCGGCGGTGCCTGCGTGGAAGTGAAGCGGCTCGCCGACGGGCGTGTCGCCGTACGACAGTCGACCGATCCCGACGGCCCGGCGCTGGTCTTCACCCCGCGGGAGGTGACCAGCTTCCTGACCGGTGTGAAGGCGGGTGCCGCCGACTTCCTCCTGTGAACCGCCCTGTTACCGCTGTTGTTCCACCGACCCCTCTGCATTCCCGACTCGAATGGGAGACACGGCGTTGCCCGACAACGGATGGCCGGCCGACCGCATCGACACCGAGAACGCCCACTCCGCGCGGATCTACGACTACATACTGGGCGGCAAGGACTACTACCCCGCGGACAAGGAGGCGGGCGACGCCATGTCCCGGGAGTGGCCCGCCCTGCCCGTCCACATGCGCGCCAACCGGGACTGGATGAACCGGGCCGTGCGCTGGCTCGCCGAGGAGGCGGGCATGCGACAGTTCCTGGACGTCGGCACCGGCATCCCGACCTCGCCGAACCTCCACGAGATCGCCCAGGCGGTCTCCCCTCAGGCGCGGGTCGTCTACGTGGACAACGACCCCATCGTGCTCACCCTCTCCCAGGGACTGCTGGCCAGCACGCCCGAGGGCAGGACGGCGTACATCGAGGCCGACTTCCGCGACCCGGCCGCCATCCTGGACGCCCCGGAGCTGCGCGAGACGCTCGACCTCGGCAGGCCGGTGGCGCTCACGGTGATCGCCATCGTCCACTTCATGCTCGACGAGGACGACGCGGTCGCCGTCGTACGCCGTCTCCTGGAGCCGCTGCCCTCCGGCAGCTACCTGGCGATGTCCATCGGCACCGCCGAGTTCGCGCCCGCGGAGGTGGGCCGGGTCGCCCGCGAGTACGCGGCCCGCAACATGCCGATGCGGCTGCGCACCCTCGACGAGGCCCACGAGTTCTTCGACGGCCTCGACCTGGTCGGGCCGGGCGTCGTCCAGGTCCACAAGTGGCACCCGGACGGCACGGGCGAGAAGGGCATCCGCGACGAGGACATCGCGATGTACGGAGCGGTGGCCCGCAAGCCGTGAACCACGGGGCCGCGGCGCCGCCGGGACCCGGCGGCGCCCCGGCCCCGTTCCCGGCGTGCCTTTCCGCCCCCCCTCGCCGGCTCCCGGGTGCGCCCGCCCACGTCCCGGTGCGCCGGCCCGGTCAGCCGGTGGGGGAGCCGGGCCGGACGCTCAGGCGCAGCGCGTCCGTGCCGATGACCCGCCCGTGGTGCCGTCCGTGCTCGGCGGAGGTGCGGTGCAGGGCGACCAGCGCGGCGTCGTCGTTGAGGAGCCCGCCGGTATGGGCGACCAGATCCCGCCGGACCCGCTGGACGAGGGTCTCGGGCGGCGCGTCGGTCCACCGGGCGATGCGCTCGGCCAGCGGGTAGAACCGGCCGTCGGCGTCGCGGGCCTCGATGACGCCGTCCGTGTAGAGCAGCAGCGTGTCGCCCGGCTCGAAGGGGACCTCGTCCAGCACCCGCTCGCCCGGCTCGGTGGGCTGGACCCCCAAGGGGGGAGCGGGGCGCAGGGCCGGCACGGTGAGCGTGCGGCCCTGGCTGACGAGCAGCGGCGGCGGGTGGCCGCAGGACGCCAGCCGGACGATCGGATGGTCGTCGGGGATCTCCACCAGCAGCGCGGTCGCGAAGCGCTCGCCGGCCTCCTCGGGCGGCTCGAAGTCGGCGGCGTAGCGCTGCACGCTCTGCTCCAGGGCTTCGGCCAGATCCGTCAGCACGGGGCGCCGGGGCGCCGCCTCGCGGAACGCCCCCAGCAGGGTGGCCGCCTCACCGACCGCGGGCAGCCCCTTGCCGCGCACGTCACCGATCAGGACCCGTACGCCGTCGAAGGCCCGGGTCGCCGCGTACAGGTCGCCGCCGATCTGGGCCTCGTCCTCGGCGGCCAGGTACAGGGAGGCGATCCGTACGACCCCCAACTGCTCCGGCAGCGGCCACATCAGGACGTGCTGGGCGGCCTCGGCCACCGATCGGATCCGGGCGAGCTGGTCGCGCTTGCGGTCCCGGAGGGCGCAGTAGAGCACGACCAGCACGGACAGCACCGAGAGGGTGATGATCTGCACGATGTTGTTGGCGGCCGACAGCCCGCCGTGCACGGCGCCGATGAGGGTCTGCGCCGCCACGGCCAGCACTCCGACCGCTCCTGTGATCCGCGGACCGGCGAAGGACGCGGTGAGCGCCGGGGCGATGACCAGGGCGGGACCCAGGTGGATGTCGTCGGCGAACTGGGTGTCCACCACCGTGATCGCGGCGATGAGCGCGAACGGAAGCAGCAGCAGCACCTGGCTCGACTGCCACGACTGCCCGAGACCCGCCACGCCCTGCCGGTCACTCATGACATCAAGCCTGCCCCACCCCCGGGCGGACGGCCATCCTGTGCCGGGCGGAGGGCTCTGCCGGATCCAGGGCCGCCCCGGCGAGGGCCCGGCAGCACCCGCGGGTACCCCACAGGAGTACAAAAAAATCTCCCTCACTCTTGCGTCACATACCGGGGAGGGGTATAAGTGGAGTCATGAAGATACCCCTTAGGGGTATAGTGATCGTGGATACGGTCCGTGAGGAGGAGCAGACATGACCACCACCGCTTCCGATGCCGCCGAGGTCGAACTCGCCATCGGCGGCATGACCTGCGCCTCGTGCGCCGCGCGGATCGAGAAGAAACTCAACCGCATGGTCGGAGTGCGGGCCACCGTCAACTATGCGACCGAGAAGGCCAAGGTCGCCTTCGATGACGGTGTCGCCGTGGCGGACCTCATCGCCACCGTCGAGGCCACCGGGTACACGGCTCAGGAGCCGTCCCCCGAACCCGTCCAGGACACCCCGGCAGGCTCCTCGGCCGACCGTCCGGACGACGAGCTGCGCACCCTGCGGCAGCGGCTGACCACCGCCGTGGTCCTCGCCGTGCCGGTGATCCTCATGGCGATGGTCCCGGCGCTGCAGTTCGAGTACTGGCAGTGGCTGTCCCTCACCCTGGCGGCGCCCGTGGTGACCTACGCGGCCTGGCCCTTCCACCGGGCCGCCTGGACCAACGCCCGGCACGGCGCCTCCACCATGGACACCCTGATCTCGGTCGGTGTGTCGGCCGCCTTCCTGTGGTCCCTGTGGGCACTGTTCCTCGGCACGGCGGGGACGCCCGGCATGACACACGCCTTCGAGCTGACCATCGCCCGCACCGACGGGGCCGGGAACATCTACCTGGAGGCCGCCGCCGGTGTCACGGCCTTCATCCTGGCCGGACGGTACTTCGAGGCCCGGTCCAAGCGGAAGGCGGGCGCCGCGCTCAAGGCACTGCTGGAACTCGGTGCCAAGGAGGTCACCGTCCTCCGCGACGGCCGGGAGCGCCCGCTCCCGATAGGGGAGTTGAAGGTCGGCGACCGCTTCGTCGTACGGCCCGGCGAGAAGATCGCCACCGACGGCACCGTCGTCGAGGGCTCGTCCGCGGTGGACGCGTCCATGCTCACCGGCGAGTCCGTCCCGGTCGAGGTGGGTGTCGGGGACGGCGTCACCGGGGCCACGCTGAACGCGGGGGGACGCCTCGTCGTGGAGGCCACCCGGGTGGGCGCCGACACCCAGCTCGCCCGCATGGCCCGGCTCGTCGAGGACGCCCAGAACGGCAAGGCGGCCGCACAACGGCTCGCCGACCGGATCTCCGGCGTCTTCGTCCCCGTGGTGATCGCCCTGGCCCTGGCCACCTTCGGCTTCTGGCTGGGCAACGGCGCCGGACTCACCGCCGCCTTCACCGCCGCGGTCGCCGTCCTGATCATCGCCTGCCCCTGCGCCCTGGGGCTCGCCACCCCGACGGCACTGCTGGTGGGAACCGGCCGAGGCGCACAGCTCGGCATCCTCATCAAGGGACCCGAGGTGCTGGAGAGCACCCGCAGGGCCGACACCGTCGTCCTCGACAAGACCGGCACCGTCACCACCGGCCGGATGACCCTGCTCGCCGTGCACCCGGCCGAAGGCACCGACGAACCGGAGGTGCTGCGCCTCGCCGGCGCGCTGGAGCACGCGTCCGAGCACCCCGTGGCCCAGGCCGTCGCGGCTGTCGCGGCCGACCGGGTAGGACCGCTGCCGGTACCGGAGGACTTCGCCAACATCCCGGGGCGCGGAGTGCAGGGCGTCGTCGACGGGCATGCCGTCCTGGTCGGCCGCGAGCAGCTGCTCGCCGACTGGGCCATGTCCCTGCCGGAGGAACTGGCGCGGGCGAAGGCCGCCGCCGAGACCGCGGGCCGTACGGCCGTCGTGGTCGCCTGGGACGGGGAGGCCCGCGCGGTCCTCGAAGTCGCCGACGCGGTCAAGGACACGAGCCCGGAGGCCGTACGGCGACTGCGCGACCTCGGACTCACCCCGATCCTGCTCACCGGGGACAACCGCGCCGTGGCCGAGGCCGTCGCCGCGGAGGTGGGCATCGCACCGGAGCACGTCTTCGCTGAGGTGCTGCCGCAGGACAAGGTGGACGTCGTCAAGCGCCTCCAGGGCGAAGGCCGTTCGGTCGCGATGGTCGGCGACGGGGTCAACGACGCCGCGGCGCTGGCCCAGGCCGACCTGGGCCTGGCCATGGGCACCGGGACCGACGCCGCGATCGAGGCGGGCGATCTGACGCTCGTCCGCGGGGACCTGCGTGTCGCCGCCGACGCCATCCGGCTCGCCCGCAGGACGCTCGGCGTCATCCGGTCCAACCTGTTCTGGGCCTTCGCCTACAACGTGGCTGCCCTGCCGCTCGCCGCGGCCGGGCTGCTGAACCCGATGATCGCCGGTGCGGCCATGGCCTTCTCCTCGGCCTTCGTGGTCGGCAACAGCCTCCGGCTGCGCCGCTTCCGGGCCACCGCCGGCTGACCGGTCCGGCCGACCGGAGCCACGGGGCGTCCGCCCTGCCCACGCCGTACGGTTCGGCGCCGGCGGGGCGGAGGCCCCGTGGCTCCTTCGTCTCCACGGGCAGGCGGCACGGCCCGTTCGCCGGCGGACCGAAGCTCACGCCCCGGGCCCCGCAGTGTGAGCGGCGCGGTGCGACGCGTCCGCGCCCGGCGGCACGTTCGTGTACATCCCCGGTCGCAAAGGTGACGCGCACCGTGGCACCTGCTCGCGCGCACGCGACGGCGTCGCTGCTGGGCACGGCCGCTGCGCCGTCCGCTTCCGCCCCTTTCGCCTCTCGCGGATCACGCAAGTGGCACGCTGCCCCGTGCGTCCGACGTGCGGATCCCTGGACGAGTCTTTAAAGGTTGCGCAATTCGGGAACCATTAGACTCGCCATTCCTCAACCGCCGTAAGGTGCGGCAGTCGCGCATGCCGTGAGCGCCGCCGGCTTTCACTCTTCGGGGGACACATGTCGGATCCCGCGCTGTCGGGTACGGAGATCGGTGTCGTGTTCGAGCGGGTGCTCGCGCAGGCCCTGGGCTCCACGCAGATCGTGGACGCGCTGAAGCGCCCCGGCGCGACACTCGACCCGGAGCGGCTGCGGGCCCGGGCGGCGAAGGCGCGTACGGCCATCACCGCCGCGGCGGCCGTCGAGTACCAGGACTACCTCGTCGCGAGATCGGCGGACGCGGGACGGGGCGGGCCGCCGGAGGCCGCGGGCCTCGCGGCGCCGTCGGTGAGCCGCACGGGTGGGCTGCTGGCCCTGTTCGCCGTGGTCGTACCGGGCCTGGCGGCCGTGGCCGCCGCCGTCTTCCTGATGTCCGGCTACGCCCTGCGTGTCGTCGGCGGCCGTCCTTACGTCGGCGACGGACTGATCACGGTCGGCCTCCTCGCCGCCGCGGTGGCCGCCGGGGCGGCGATCGGCGACCTGGTCTGGATGCTGGCGACTGCGGCGCGCAACCATCCCGGCAGCGAGCCCGGCGGCGCCCTGCCCGACACCGGCCCCGAGGTGGCCGCGGCGCGGGCGGCGTGGGAACTCGCCCTGCTGGAGCGGGGGATGGTGCCGTTCCTGCTCGGCCGCATCGAGGAGGCGCGCATGCGGGAGCGGGGCGATCACGCTGTGCGCTGAGTGCCCGCCGTACGGGCCGCGCCGCGCTGCCGTACGGGCGGTACGGCGTCGTCGTACCGCCCGTGCCGGCCCTGCTGTGTCCCTGCCGTACGGGCCGTGCGGGTACCGGCCGTGCCCCGCGAGGCGTCGCCGCACCGCATCGGCCGCCTCGCTCGACCCGCCCCCGGCGGGGCGGAGGCGGCCGCCGGGCCGGACGCCCGCCCTGCTATCTTCTACAGAACTGTAGAAGGAAGTTGGCTGCCGGTCCGTCTTGGGGCGTGGCGCGGCGGCCCAGGAGCGAGGGAAGCCGACATGGCCCTGTGGGACCGCATCAAGGACTCGGCGTCGCAGATGCAGACTCAGTTGGTGGCGAAGAAGAACGACCTGAAAAGCGGTGCGTTCCGGGACGCGAGCATGGCGATGTGCGCGCTCGTCGCCGCCGCCGACGGGACCATCGACCCGAGCGAGCGGCAGCGGGTCGCCCAGCTGATCGCCACCAACGAGGTGCTGCAGAACTTCCCGGCGGACGACCTGCGGCGCCGTTTCGAGGAGAACCTGGGCAAACTGACGGCCGACTTCGACTTCGGCAAGGTCAGCGTGCTCCAGGAGATCGCCAAGGCGAAGAAGAAGCCCGCCGAGGCCCGCGCTGTGATTCAGATCGGCATCGTCATCGGCGGCGCCGACGGCGACTTCGACGCCACCGAGCGAGCCGTGGTCCGGGACGCCTGTTTCGCGCTGGACCTGCCGCCCCACGAGTTCGACCTGTGAGCTAGTGCCCCGGCACTGGCCCCCTGTGGGCCGGACCGCGTCGCGCGGGCGAGGGGCTGCGGCCCGCCCGCCGCGTCACCGGGACCGGATCACAGGGGTGTGGCCGCGTGCAGGAGCAGCAGCAGCGTGAAGGCCGAGTTGGCCGAGAACATCGCCGACAGCAGGGCTCCGGTCGCGGCGGTCCACAGGGCCAGGCCCACGGCGGTGAAGACGGGCGGCCAGGCGCGCCCGGCCGGTGCCGGTCCGAGCAGGGCCGCCACCCGGCGGGGGAGCGGTCCCGGCGAAGCGAACGGGGCGAACGGGGCGAACGCGGCGAACGGGGAGGCGGGCGTGGAGCGTGAGACGAGCGCCGCCTTGCCGATCGCCCGAGCGACCACCCGGCGGCTGCCGACGGCCTGGGCCGCCGCCTCGTCGGCCCAGCGCTCCGTCGTATAGGCCACGGCCCTCCGCAGCGGCCACAGGAACGGGTTGGCGCAGGCGGCCAGCCGGACCAGCAGCAGATGGCGGTGGTGCCGGGCCGTGAGATGGGTGCGCTCATGGGCGAACAGGGCCCGGCGTTCCGGCGGGGCGAGGTGGCCGAGCATGCCCGTCGAGACCACGACGCGGTCACGCGGGCCGCCCGGCAGCGCGTAGGCGTACGACTCGGTGGCGGGCAGCACCGCCACCTCCGTACGGGGCAGCCCGGCCAGGGCCTGGTGGGCGCGGCGCCGCAACCAGTGGTGGCGCAGCAGCGTGCGCAGACCGCCGCCGAGCACCGCGAGCAGTGCGGGGATCGCGGCCTTGCCGACGATCTCGTGGCGCGGCACGCTCTCCCGCACCTCGGAGTCCGACCAGGCGTCCGGCAGCGGATTGCCGGGCAGCTGTGCCGTGCCGACCACCATCAGCAGTGCCAGGCACACCGTGCTGCACAGGGCCATGACCGAGGAGACACCGGTCAGCAGCAGTGTCGCGGTCCGGGGATGGAGGCGGTGTTCGGCCAGGCGGGCGATCGGCCACGCGGTCAACGGCAGCAGCAACGGGAGGAAGACGAAGATCCCCATGGTGGTCAGTCCTCGTCGTCTGCCTGGTCCAGCAGCTCGCGCAGCAGCTGCTCGTCGTCCTGCGGCAGCGTGGTGACGAAGCTGGCCAGCACTGCCTTGCGGTCCCGTTCGCCGTCCAGGACCCTGTGCATCTTCAGCGCGGCGAGACCGGCCTCGTCCGCGGCGGGCAGCCACACGAACGAGCGGCCTTCGCGCCGGCGTGTGACGGCGTCCTTGGCCAGCAACCGGGCCAGCACCGTCATCACGGTGGTGTAGGCGAGGCCGGCGGCCAGCCGGTCCTGCACCCAGCCGGCGGTCACCGGGCCCCCTGCCTCGTGGAGCGCCGCGAGCACCTGCGTCTCCAGTGCGCCCTGCGCCCGGCGCGGCCGGGTCGGATCCGGCTTCGCCACGTGCCCTCTCCCTTCTGCTCCCCCTGTGCCCGGCCTCTCCGGCCGGCGGCGTCACATCGTATAGAGCCGGCGTACGGAGCCGGACCGCAGCGGTCCGTCACCCGGCAGGGGCGTTCGGACCGGAGCCCGCCGGGAGCGCGGCGGCGGGGATCGCTACCGCCGAGGGCCCCGGCTCCCGCCCTCCGGCCGCCTGCGGCTGTGCGGCGACCGCCTGGCGCATTCGATGAGGTCCGCACGCGCCGTCTCCACGATTACTTCTACAGTGTTGTAGATTCTAGTTCGGGTCCCGACCCGGACCCGAACCGACCGTGTGTGTGGAGGAATGGAACATGGGTGTTTCCCTGGCCAAGGGCGGCAATGTCTCGCTGAGCAAGGAGGCGCCGGGTCTGAGTGCGGTGCTCGTGGGGCTGGGCTGGGACGTACGGACCACCACCGGGGCCGACTTCGACCTGGACGCGTCCGCGCTGCTGCTGAACTCCTCCGGCAAGGTCGTCTCGAACCAGCACTTCGTCTTCTACAACAACCTCAAGAGCCCGGAGGGTTCGGTGGAGCACACCGGCGACAACCTCACCGGCGAGGGAGAGGGCGACGACGAGTCCATCAAGGTCGATCTGGCCACCGTTCCCGTCGAGATCGAGCGGATCGTCTTCCCGGTCTCGATCCACGACGCCGATTCGCGGGGCCAGAGCTTCGGCCAGGTCCGCAACGCCTTCATCCGCGTGGTGAACCAGGCGGGCGGCGCCGAGATCGCGCGCTACGACCTGTCCGAGGACGCCTCGACGGAGACCGCGATGGTCTTCGGCGAGCTGTACCGCAATGGTGCCGAGTGGAAGTTCCGCGCGGTCGGGCAGGGATACGCCGCGGGCCTCGCGGGCATCGCCGCCGACTTCGGAGTCGATGTCTGAGCAGCCGGCGCACATCACAGACCCGTGTGAGGGCCGCGCCCCCGGCCCTCACACGCCTGTGCGGCCGACGGCGGGCCCGGCCGCCGGCCGGAGCGGAGCGTGAGCGACCGGCCGGGCCTGCGCCCGGCGGACCGGGCGGACTTCGGGCAGGTGGTCCTGGCGGCCCTGGACACCGCGGAGATCCGCGGCGCCCTGAGCGCCGATCCCACCGGTAGGGCCGCGCTGCGGCTGCGGACCTGGGCGCTGGCGGCGGAGACGGAGATCGCCGCGGCGGTCCCCGACGAATACGCCGCCCACGTGGCAGCCCGGTCGGCCACCGACGGCGTCCGGACCACTCCGTCCGCGCGCAACCGGCCCACCGGCGGGGATCTCCGGCTGCCGCCCGCCGCGCTGATGCCCCTGATCTCCGCCCTCTCCGCAGCCGTCCTGCTGCTCATCGGCTACGGGCTGCGCCTCGCCGGTGCGGCGACCCGGTTCGCGGCCTCGGTCCGCACGGCGGGCTGGACGCTGGCGGTGGTCGCGCTGGCCGCCGCCGGGATCGGGCTGTCGGCGCTGTCCCGGACGGTCCTGCGCACGGACGGCGGGCCGGACGCGCGGAGCACGCCCGGGACGCCGCTCCGACGCAGTGCGCCGGGGCAACCGGCCGGACCGTACGGGTCCGGGACGGCGGCGGACGCGGAGCGGGCCCGGCAGGCGTGGCGGCAGGCACTCCTGGACCGTGGCGTCCTGCCGTACCTGCGGCGCCGACTGCCCGAATCCCTCATTCCCTAGGCACCGAACACCCCCGTGACAGAAAGAGAGACGACGCATGTCGGTCAATTTGAGCAAGGGCCAGCAGATCAGTCTGAGCAAGTCCGACGGCAGCGCGCTGACCGCCGTCCGGATGGGTCTCGGCTGGCAGGGCGCCCAGCGCAAGGGCTTCCTGGCCAAGCTGGCCGGCTCCCGGGACATCGACCTGGACGCCTCGGCGCTGCTCTTCGGCGGTCGGCAACTCGCCGATGTCGCCTTCTTCCAGCACCTGACCAGCGACGACGGATCCGTACGGCACCTCGGTGACAACCTCACCGGCGGCAGCGGCGCCGGCGACGACGACGAGGTCATCCTCGTCGACCTCGACCGGGTCCCCGGGCACGTCGACCAGATCGTGTTCACGGTCAACTCGTTCACCGGACAGACCTTCGCCGAGGTGCAGAACGCGTTCTGCCGCCTGGTCGACGAGAACACCGGACAGGAACTGGCCCGGTACACGCTCAGCGGCGGCGGCTCGTACACCGCGCAGATCATGGCCAAGCTGCACCGCGGGACGGGTGGCTGGCAGTTGCAGGCCATCGGCGAGCCCGCGGCCGGCCGCACCTTCCAGGACCTGCTGCCCGCGATCGTCGAACACCTGTGAGCCGGGCATGGCGTTATTCATCCATTGCGCAATCGGGGAACTGTATGGGTCCGACGCCCGTTGATCACGATGGACGCGGGACGCGGAGCAGTAGCGGAGGACATGCATGAGTGTGCCCCTGACCAAGGGCGGCAATGTGGCACTGGGCCGGCAGGCCCCCGGCCTGACCGCGGTGACGGTCGGCCTGGGCTGGCAGGCGAAGACGGGTTACGACCTGGACGCCAGCGCGCTCCTGTGCGACGCCTCGGGCAAGGCACTGTCCGATGAACACTTCGTCTTCTTCAACAACCTGAGCAGCCCGGACGGTTCGGTCCGCCACTCCGGTGGCGGCCGCCCGGCGGGCCCGGACGACCAGCAGATCCAGGTCGACCTCGACCGCGTCCCGGCGGACGTGGTGAAGATCGTCTTCCCGGTCTCCCTCTACGAGGGCGTGGCCCGCGGCCAGTCCTTCGCACAGGTCCACCGGGCGCACATCCGCGTCCTCGACCAGCACGGCGGCGCCGAACTGGCCCGCTACGACCTCGCCGCGGGCGGCCTGTCGAACGAGACCGCGCTGGTCTTCGGCGAGTTGTACCGGCAGGGCGCGGAGTGGAAGTTCCGCGCGGTCGGCCAGGGGTACGCGTCCGGGCTCACGGGCATCGCCACCGACTACGGCGTGGACGTCCTGCGCGAGCCGGAGCCGCAGCCGGAGCCGGACCCGGTGCCCTTCGCCCCGGCGCCTTCCGTCCCCGCCCCGCCCCCGGCGGGCGCGGCGGCCCCCGCCCCGCCCCCGGCTGCGTACGGATCACCGCCCGCCTCCATGGCACCGCCGCCGACCGTCGTCTCCGCGCCCGCACCGACGTACCCCGTGTCATCCCCAGGGAGTTCCTCCGTGACCTGCTTCTTCGACCCCGACCACGGCCCCGGTGCGATGACGGTGAGCTGGTCCCCGCAGTGGGGCGTGCCGCGCCCGGTCCAGGCGTGCGGCGGTTGCGCGCAGCGCGTGCAGACCACGGCGCCGCCGTTCTACACACCGCCCCAGCCGGGATATCCGCAGCCGATGCAGCAGGGGTATCCGCAACAGGCACCCGTGCAACAGGGGTATCCGCAACAGGCACCCGTGCCGCAGGGGTATCCGCAACCGGGCCCCGTGCAGCAGGGTTATCCGCAGCAGGGCTACCCGGCTCCGCACGACGACCAGCACCAGCAGGGCGGCCGTCGTTTCGGCACCGGCGCGCTCATCGGCGCGGGCGCCGCGGGCCTGGTCGGCGGCGCCCTGCTGAACGAGGCGTTCTCCGACGACGAACCGGACGTAGTGGTCAACAATTACTACGAGGAGTGACCGGCATCGGCGAAGAGTGACCGGATGCCATGAGAAGTGACCGGCCGTACCCCGCGGCAGCACGCCGTCGCGGGGTACGGCCGGGACCGCCCGGCGCCGCCTCACCTGGCCCCAGGCCCAGGTGAGGCACAAGGACGCTGGTCGCGGGAGGGACACGAGGAAGGACGGGACATGTCCGATGCCCGAGGGCCGAGGCGCCTGCGCTGGCTGCTGGCCGTGGTGGTCTTCGCCCTCGCGGTGTACGTCATCGTGCGCGCGGCCAACACTCCGCAGGGCGAGGCATCGCAGGGCGATTCCCCGCCGTCGCCGGGGCCGTCGGTCTCCTCCTCGGTCACCCAGGCCGGTCGGCCCACCGCCCCCGAGTCCCCGGTGGCCGCGTCCACCTATGACCCCGCCGACTACGCCTCCCAGGTCCGGGACTGGGCCCGGCGCACGGGGGTCGGCGCGCAGTTGCTGATGGCGGTCCTCTACAACGAGGCGTACAAGCCCCACGACCCGAGCTTTGAGCGGGCCTGGCAGAAGATGAAACCGGACGCCGCCTTCGGGATCGCGAACATGCACCGCGCCACCTTCGACGAGGTCAAGAAGGGCCGCGACTTCGCCGGCCGCCGGTGGGAGGAACTGCCCGACGACCGGGACCTCGCCATCGAGTCCGAGGCGTGGTACCTGCACGACCTGGGCGCCCAGCTCCCCGCGCAGTGGCCCGCCTCCTACGACAGGGACGAACTGCTGGCCCTCGGATACAACACCGGCGCGAGCAACATGCTGGCCTTCGCCCGGGGCACGTCTCCGGGCAGCCAGGCCCGGTCCTACCTCGACAAGCTCCACGCCAACTGGGACAAGGCGGGCCGGGCGGTCGGCGCCTGACCCCGGGCGACCGGATGCCGGGGCGCCCGTCAGCTACGGGGTGTGCCGTCCCGGTCGACCACCCTGCCGGTGATCACGGTGCCGGCGGCGGACGAGCCGTTCGGCGGGTCGGTCTCCCTGAGCGCCTTGGCCTCGCTCTTGAAGATCCGCGCCGCCTTGCCCGCCGAGCGTGTCAGCTCGGGCAGCTTCTTGATGCCCAGGACCACGATGACGACGATGAGGATCACGGCCAATTCGCTCAAGCCGAACATCAGAGAAGCCCTTTCCCGGTGGCGGAGCCGACCGGCACGGCGCACCGGCGACACTCGGCAATCTACACTGCTGTAGAAGTCTCCCCCGGAGGGAGACCCCTCGACAAGCCCGCCCGCCGGCCGCGAAGCCCGCCGGCCGTCACCGGCCCCGTGACGGAGCCCGGGGTGACTGCTAAAATCGCGGGTCGATTCATTTCGGGCAGGTGGCCCGGGTTGTTTGGGGGTTGGTGTGGCAACAGGTCGTGTGGTGAGGTTCGACAGCGCTCGCGGATATGGGTTCATCTCTCCGGATCACGGGGACGAGGACGTCTTTCTGCACGTGAACGACCTCAAGATCGCCGAGTCCATGGTGCGTACCGGACTTGAGGTCGAGTTCGAGATCGAGGAGGGGGAGCGCGGCCCCAAGGCGTCGTTCATCCGGCTGGCACCGGGAGCGAGCGCACGGATCGGCTCCGCGGGGGCCGCCGGTGACGACTCGCTCTGCGACGTCCTGCAGACGGTCGAGTTCACCAACGAGATCACGGAACTCCTGCTCCAGGCGGCGCCGACCCTGACGGGTCAGCAGATCGTGCAGATCCGCCGCGAGTTCCTTTCGTTCGCCAAGAAGCACGGCTGGACCGAGGACTGATCCTCCGGCCGGCCAGGACGGACGCCGGGGCGGCAGCCGCCCCGGCGACTCCGTAGGACTCACCCGCGGCGGTTCCGTTCGGGTGTCCTCCGGTGGCGCCGGGGCTCGCGAAGCGGCTTGCTGGTGGCATCAGCCGCCGGACAGGAAGCGAGCCGCGGATGCAGACGACGGCGTCGGGCAAGCCGGTGCTGCGGACCCCACGGGCCGCCGGCGTCGCGGGGATCGTCTTCGCGCTGCTGCTCGGCGCGGCCATGGTGCTCATCCGGCTCGGCATCCCCGAAGGCGCCGAGGCGGTCACCGCCGCCGGTTTCGCCGACACCACGCGGCGCGACGCGGTGCACGCGGCGCTCGTCCTCGTACCCTTCGCCGGGATCTTCTTCCTGTGGTTCGTCGGCGTCGTACGCAGCTACGTGGGCGAGGCCGAGGACCGGTTCGTCGCCACCGTCTTCATCGGCAGCGGCCTCGTCTTCGTCGCCACCCTGTTCGCGGCGGCAGCGGCGGCCCAAGCGGTACTGGCCACCGCGCACACCCACGGTCCGCCCCCGGGACTGCCGACCTGGGACTTCGGCCGCCACCTGGCGTACACCCTGATGACCGGATACGCGATGCGCATGGCGGCCGTCTTCACCTGCTCCCTGTCGGTGATGGGCCACCGGTTCGGGGTCCTGCCGCGGTGGCTGACCCTGCTGGGCTTCCTCACCACCCTCACCCTGGCCTTCGTCTCCTCGAACGTCCCCTGGGCCGAGCTGGTGTTCCCGGCATGGGCGCTGGTCGTCAGCGTCCACATCCTCGTCGTCGGCGACCGCCCACCCCTGGCCCCGACGGCGGGGGCCTGACCGGTACGCGGCCGTGGTCCCGTGACCCGCACGCCCCTCAGGGCCGCAGCCGTACCGCCCGGGGGCGTCCGGCCGCGTCCCTCACCCGATCGGTCCGCGCCGACGGGCGGGGCCCGCCCCGCCGCTCCCATCCTGGCGAGGGGAGACCGCCGTCCGGAAGTGGCCGCCGAGCGGGCGGGGCGCGACGGACCTGGCCGCCGGAGGGCCGAGCGCTGATGAGGCTTGTCGTCGATCTCAACAAGTGTCAGGGATACGCCCAGTGCGCGTTCCTCGCACCGGACGTCTTCGTCATGCACGGCGAGGAGTCGCTCATCTACGACCCGCGGGCCGAAGAGGAACAGCGCGAACGAGTCGCGCGGGCCGTCGCTGCCTGCCCCGTACAGGCGATCACGGCCGACGGCATGGACGGCCACCCGGACCGGCCCGGCGGTTCTGCCCAGGAGACGACCCATGGCCGCTGACTACATCGAATGGCTCCGCCGCGAGGGCCGGATCGTCGTCGTCGGCGCCTCACTGGCCGGCCTGCGGGCCGCCGAGACGCTGCGCGCCGAGGGCTTCGCCGGGTCGCTCACCATGATCGGTGACGAGCCCCACGACCCCTACGACCGGCCGCCGCTGTCCAAGGCGGTCCTGCTCGGCATGGCCTCCGCGCACCACACCGAGTTGCCCAGGCGCCTGGAGATCGATGCGAAGTGGCGCCTCGGCGTCGCGGCGACCGGCCTCGACCTGACCGCCAAGAAGGTCCGGCTGGCGGACGGGGACGAGGTCGAGTACGACCGGCTGCTGATCACGACCGGCGTCCGGGCCCGACCCTGGCCCGACAGGTCCGAGGCATCCCTGGACGGCGTCTTCCTGCTGCGTACCCGGGACGACGCGGCCAACCTCTACCGCCGGCTGAAGGCCGGCCCGCGCCGGGTCTTCGTCATCGGCGCCGGTTTCTCCGGTTCGGAAGTCGCCTCCGCCTGCCGGGAGATGGACATTCCGGTCACCGTGGCGGAACGAGCCGGTGGACCCCTGGTGGGCGCCCTCGGCGGGGTGATCGGCGCCGTCGCCGCCGACCTGCACCGGGAGAACGGCGTCGACCTGCGCACCGGCGTCACCGTCACCGCCCTGCAAGGCGACTCGGTGGGCAGGGTGCGCGCCGCGCACCTCTCCGACGGGAGCGTCATCGAGACGGACGTCGTGATCGTCTCGCTCGGCGCGATCCGGAACACGGACTGGCTCACCGGATCGGGGCTCGCCGCGGGCCCGCGGGGCATCGCCTGCGACGCGGGCTGCCGCGCCTTCGACTTCCGGGGCATCGTCACCGACGACGTCTTCGTGGCCGGTGACGTCGCCCGCTCCCCGCACGCCCTCTTCGGCTACCAGTTCCTCTCCCTCGAACACTGGGGCAACGCCGTCGCCCAGGCCGAGGTCGCCGCGCACAACATGATCAGCCACGGCGCGGACCGACGGCCGCACCTGTGGGTGCCCGCGTTCTGGTCGTCCCAGTTCGGCGTGAGCATCAAGTCGGTCGGCGTGCCGCCGATGGGCGAGGAGATCATGATCACGCAGGGTTCGCTCGCCGAACGCCGGTTCGTCGGTGTCTACGGCCACCAGGGCCGGATCATCGCCGCCGTCAGCTTCGACAACACCCGGTGGCTGGAGTTCTACCAGCGGATGATCGAGGAGGGCGCGCCGTTCCCGGTGGAGTTCCCGACCGTCGACCGCCGGCCCGAGGGCCGCAGACCGGTCCCGGCCGACTTCCCCGATCCGTCCCTGCCGACGCACGGCCCGACCGTCACCCTCACCGGCTACTCACCGTCGGACCGGCGGCTGGTCTTCACCCCGGCCCGGCACTGACGGACCCCGGCCGCCGCCCTCGACCCCCCCACGCCCGAAGGACCCGTCATGACGCACGCCTCGCTCCTGCGCCAGATCACCGATTACGCCAACCGCGCCGACCCCTACCCGCTGTACGAGGAACTGCGCAAGACCCCGGTCCTGCACGAGGAAGAGGGCGGCCCGTACGTCATCAGCGGGTACTACGACATCGAGAGCCTCCTGCACGATCCGCGCATCAGCTCCGACGCCACCAACCTCGCCGCGATCGGCGACGACCAACCGACCGGGCCGGAGGCGGCGGGACTGCCGCCGAGCTTCATCCGGCTCGACCCGCCGGAACACGACCGGCTGCGGCGGATCGCCAACAGCTCCTTCGGCCCGCCGCACCGCCCGCGGCGGCTGGACTCCATGCGCGACGAACTCCTGGAGATCGTGACCGACCTGATCGACGGTTTCGGGGACGCCCGCCGGATCGACCTGGTCGACCAGTTCGCCTACCCGTTCCCGGTGACCGTGATCTGCCGGCTGCTCGGCGTCCCGCGCGAGGACGAACCGCGCTTTCGCACCTGGGTCGACCCGATCGTCGCGAGCCTGGACCCGGCCCTCCACGCGCAGGAGAACGCCGACCAGTGCAGGGCGGCGCAGGAAGCGCGGGTCCAGCTCGGCATGTACCTGGCCGGACTGGTCGAGCAGCGCGCCAAGGACCCCCACGACGACATGCTCTCCGACCTGGTGACCAGCCACGGCGAGGACGGCGCCATGACGATGATGGAGGTGCTCAGCACCTCGGTGCTGCTGCTCATCGCGGGCCACGAGACCACGGTGAACCTGATCACCAACGGCATGCTCACCCTGCTGCGCCACCCCGAGTACCTGCACCGGCTGCGCGACGACCCCGGCCTGGCCGCCAGGATCGTGGAGGAACTGCTGCGCTACGAACCCCCCGTGCAGTTCGTCACCCAGCGCACCAGCATCGCGGACGTCGACGTGCGCGGAGTGACCGTCCCGAGGGGCTCACGCATCTGGCTCGTCCTCGCCGCGGGCAACCGCGACCCGGAGCGCTTCCACGAGCCCGACCGGTTCGACCCCGACCGCGGGGACCTCCAGCACCTCGGTTTCGGCAGCGGCATCCACAGCTGCTTCGGCGCGCCGCTGGCCCGGATGGAGACCCAGATCGCGCTGTCGGAACTGGCCCGCCGCCTGGACAACCCCCGCCTCGTCGAGGACCCGCCGCCCTACCGGGAGAACGCACTGCTGCGCGGCCCCCGCCACCTGGACGTCAGCTTCGACGACCTGCGGCCCTGACCGGCGGCGCACCACGGGGACGATCACCGATCCCGGCGGGCCCAGCCACGAGGAGCCGGTCCGCCACGGCGGACACCTCACGTCCTGAACATCCAGGAACGGGTACCGAACGCCGTGCACGACCGCGACGCCACCTCCGCGGCCCGCGTCAGGGCCACGGCGAAGTGACCGGCGCGGTCCCGTTCGCCGTCCCGCCCGGCCGACGCCCAGTGGTAGGCGAACGCCCCGTGCAGGAAGTCGCCCGCGCCGAGGGTGTCCACCACCGCCGTCGGCCCCACCTCGACCAGGCCCTCCCCGTCGGGACCCGACCAGATGAGAGGCTCCGCGCCCCTGCTGACGGCGGCCCAGGTCACCCCCTGCTCATGCAGGTACGCCAGCGTCGAAGCGGGCGTCGTCGCGCCCGGCGGCCGGAAGTCGGCCGAGCAGACCGCCACGTCGACGAAGGACAGCAGGGTCTGCGTGCCCTCCTTCCAACTGCCGCCGTCCAGCACGGTGGGACGGCCCGCGGCACGCGCCGCCCGTGCGACGGCGATCGCCACCTCCATGTGGTGACCGTCGAGTTCCACGACGTCGCGGTCGGCCACCAGGACGTCAAGGTCGTCCGGCGCGACCAGCCGGTGGCGGGAGGCGTTGGTGGAGGCGACCGCCCGCCTGCCGGTCGCGGCGGTCACCAGGACCGACGAGACCGTGGGCGGCTCCGCCGTGTCACCCGCCAGGTCGTCCACCGTCACCCCCAGGGCCGCCAGATCGGCCGCGGCCGTCAGTGCCAGCGGATGGCGGCCGAGCCCGGTGAGCAGTCCGGCCCGGCCGCCCAGATGGCCGAAGACGGCGGCTGCGTTGGCGGCGGGCCCGCCGGCGGCCACCGTCTGGTCGAGGGCCGTCAGTTTCTCGTCGGGTCCGGGCACCCGGTCCACCAACTGGACCACGTCCAGGGTGCACAGGCCGACGAACAGCCCCGCGGGACGCCGCCGTGTGCCGTGTTCCATCCGCCGGCTCTCCTCCCGCCGTGGCGCCAGACGATCAGTGTACGAACGTGCCCGGCCCGCTACGGGGTGCGCCCGCTACCTGCTGAAGTGCCGGCGCAACTGGGCGACGAGCAGGTTCGGGTCCTTGCGGGTGGAGCGGGCGGCGCCGGGCACGTAGACGGTGCGCCCGCGCACGGCCACGGAGGTCGGGTCGGACAGGCCGTCACGCTGCACGAGCACGACCGAGTGGGTGCCGTCCGGGCGGACCAGAGCGACCCGGTTGCTCTCGGACAGCGCCGCGAAGACGGTCGTACCGGGCCCGGGGAAGGCGAAGTCGTCGATCCCGTCAAGACCGGTCGCCCGGGTCTCGATCGCGCCCGCCGAACCGTCCGCCCGGACCGGGATGCGCAGCAGCGTCCCGCGGTCGGAATTGGACACCCACACGGCGTCGCGGTGCACCTTGACCCCGTTGGCCCCGAAGCCGTCCGTCCGGCGGGCGGAGGCCGGCCGCAGCGCGGACGCCCTGGCCCAGGCAGTGGGCGTGCCGCCGTCCCGCGGAATGCGCCACACCGTGCCCAGCACCGAGTCGGCCGCGTAGAGCACGCCCCGCCGCTCGTCCAGGGCGAGGCCGTTGGGCAGCCCGTCGGTGGGCAGCCGGGCGATCTGCCGGGGCGCGGAGCCGTCCCGGCCGATGCGCCAGACGCCGGTCCTGCCGGTCCCGGTGGCGTAGGTGACGTACAGCGTGCCGTCCTGGGCGCGGGCGATACCGAAGACCAGGGCGTCGTGCACGACGGGCGTGTCCGGGTGGGCCTCGGCGGGCAGGGTGGCCACTACCCGGGTGCGGCCCTGCGGGGTGACGTTGGCGACCTGCCGGGCGGACGCGAAGGTCAGATCGGCCGAGCCGTCCGGCTCCAGCGCGATGTTCTCCGGCGTCTGACCGGCGGCCAGGTCGAAATGGGCGACGACCCGCGGAGCCGACATCAGCGGCTCGCCGCTCACCGCGGGAGCCGACGTGAGCACGCTGAGGCCGACCGCGGCCGCGGCGACACCGGCCAGGCGGGGGAGTCGGGGCATGGGTACCTCTCTTCGGGCGGAGCGGGTGGCACCGGCGTGCGGCGCGGCGCGACACCAAGATGGCGGCGGTCGTCCCGGGCGGCGGCAGCCGTGGCCGGAATGTCGCCCGAGCGGCCCATGCGGGTCGGCTGCTTGCCACGCGCCCGGGTGACGCCTGGACCGCCCTCAGACCCAGCCGTTCAGCGCCGCCATGAAGCCGTCGAAGTCGTCGCGGTGAAGGGTGTGGCCGGCCCCGCTGACCGTCCGCACCTCGAAGCCACGCCGCGTCAACTGCCCCTGCAGGGCGGCGGTGACGAGGGAGCTGGGGTCGGCCGCCAGCACCAGCGAGGGCACCACGGCACGCGCCGGGGTCCGGCTGACCGCGTACACGTCGGCGATCGCGTACGCGGTCGTGGGATCCCAGTCCGCGAGTGTGGCCAGTTCCACCTCCACGTCGGCCTCCTCCCAGCGCGGGTTGAGGCCGGAGATCACCTCCCGGGTGGCGTGCTTGAAGGCGGTGAACCGCGCCGCCCCGGCCCCGGCCGCCGGCCTCATCTCCCAGGCCGGGTCGCAGTAGACGGCGCGGGCCGGAACGAGCCGTTCGACGGCGCCGGCCAGCGCCATCGCCCCCAGTGAATGCCCGATCGCCAGCTCGGGAGCGGCCGGAAGGGTGTCGACCAGGTCGTCGGTCCAGCTGTCGGCGCCGTACTCGCCCCGTGCGCTCGCGCCGTGGCCGCGCAGGTCCACCGCGACCACCCGGTAGCCCCTGTCGGCCAGCGCCGGACCGACACGGCGCCAGGTCCTGTGGTCCGCCATGATCCCGTGGACCAGTACGGCGACCCGGTCGCCGTCGCCCCACTCACGGGTGTGCAGCTTCATCGGCATGTCCCTTCCGGCCCGGTTCGCCACGATCCTGGGCGCCGGGTTCCGCCGATCCTGTCACCGGACCGACGCCGGGACCGGGAACGGCGGCGCCGACGGCCTCCGTCTGCGGCGCGGGCGTCACCGTCCCGGCGCCCCGGGACGCGCTCCGCTGACTTCCGCTGCTTCAGGCGCCCTTGACAGTGTGCGTGGTGTTTCGCGACGTTTGACGCTCATGCAACGACGCGGAAACCGGCACGGGCCGACGGCCGGGGACGGGCAGCGCCGGCCGAGACGCACGGTGGCGGCGGGACGCGGCCACCGCGTCACAGGGGGGAAGGTCGACGATGCGAGCCATGAGCCGTGAACCGGACGGCACACACGTTCTGTCAGCCCGGTACGGGACCGGAACGTCCTGCGCGCAGCCCGCGGAAGGACGGTCGAGCTGAGGTGGACATCACCATCCACAGACCCGAGGAGCTGACCGCCGCCCACATGGGCTCCTGGCACCGGGCGATGGACGAATCACCCGAGTACGCCAATCCCTTCCTGGCACCCGAGTTCGCGCTGGGGATCGGCCGGCACCGCGGTGGCGCGCGGGTGGCTGTGCTGCACGAGGACGGCCGACCCGTGGGGTTCCTGCCCTACGAGCGCACCGCCCTCGGCGTCGGCCGGGCGATCGGCCTCGGCCTGTCCGACCGCCAGGCGCTCGTGCACCGGCCCGGTGTCTCCTGGGACACCCGCGAGCTGCTGCGCGCCTGCGGTCTCTCCCTCTTCGAGTTCGACCACCTCGTCGAGGAGCAGCGGCCGTTCGCCGCGCACGTGACCGGAGTGTTCGCCTCACCGGTGATCGATGTGAAATCCGGTGACGGCGGCTATCCGGAGTGGCTGCGCGGCGCCTACCCGTCGCTGGCCAGGACGACGCTGAAGAAGGAACGCCGCATCGGTCGCGACGTGGGCGAGGTGCGGTTCGTCTTCGACGAGCGCGATCCCCGGATGCTACGGCTGCTCATGCGCTGGAAATCCGCCCAGTACCGCAGGACGGGACGCATGGACCGGTTCGCGCGGCCGTGGATCGTCGACCTGACGGAGCACCTGTTCGAGGTCCGTGAGGAGCACTTCACCGGGGTGCTGTCCGTGCTCTACGCCGGCGACCGGCCGGTGGCGGCGCACTTCGGACCGCGGTCGAGCACGGTGCTGGCGGCCTGGTTCACCGCCTACGACCCCGACCTCCAGTACTACTCGCCGGGCCTGATGATGCATCTGCGCACCACCGAGGCGGCGGGCCGGCACGGGGTGACGCTCGTGGACCTGGGGCGCGGGGACAAGGAGTACAAGGACTGGCTCAAGACCCGTGAGCTGCGGGTGGGGGAGGGGTTCGCCACCCGCCCGCACCCGGTGGCGGCGGTCCACCGGCTGTGGCGCCGGCCGGTGCGCGGCCTGCGGAACACCGTCCTGGCCCATCCCGCGCTGCGCGCCCCGGCCGACCGGCTGTTGAGGACGGCCGGCGCACTGCGCACGTCCCGCAGCGCGGGCCCCGGGCGTCCCTACGCTTCCTGATCCGCCGGCCGGCGCTCCCGTCCTCCCCGCGCGCCCGGGGCCGGGTTCAGCCCAGTGTGGGGGCCGGCGGGGTCCAGCGCCGGCTGCGGCGCGGGCTGGTGGAGACGCCGTAGTCCTTCTTCAGCTGTTCCGGGATGGCGTAGTGCATGACGCGACCGCGGGTGAGGGACGACAGCTCGAAGACGGTGGTGAGATGGCCGAGCCGGTCCAGGGCCCACGCGCCGAGCGGGGAGCGGTCCTCGATGGCCTCCAGGACGCCGAGCAGGTGGGGGGCCGTCCTGACGACCGTGTCCCAGGGGGTGCGCGGCACGTCCAGCCAGTCGGCGCAGGTGTCGCCGACGAGGTAGCGGATCAGGGCGGAGACGATCGGGTCGAAGAAGGTGCCGGGCACGACCTCCTCGTACAGGTCGATCAACTGCCGGGTCAGCTCGGCGCCCTCCTCGGACGGCCCCATGTGGGTGACCATGTACAGGTCCAGGAACGCGCGGGCCTCGGTGAGGTTCTTCGGTACGGCGTCCTGGTCGACGCCGAGGATCGCGCCGACCACGCGCCAGGCGTAGAAGTACGCCTCCGCGCCCTCCGGGTTCATGTGGATGCCCAGCCGGTGCAGGCTGTCCAGGACCACCAGGGAGAAGAACATCTGCCCGCCGATCATGTCCTCCTGACAGATCGGCGTCCCCCACTCCGCGACGTCCCAGCGGTCCTCGCGCTTCAGGTGGTGGCGGATGGACGCGTGCAGCAGGCGGACCTTCTGGGCCGCAGGGATGAACCGGCTGCCGGCCTCGAACGCGTCGGGCTGCATGAGGTAGACCGTGAACTGCCCGGTCTCCGCCATCCGTTTGGACGGGTAGCGCAGCGAATGGGTCGCCGACAGCAGCCGGGCCACCCGAGGGACGACGTAGCAGGCGGGCATGGCGGCGAAGGACAGCGCGGTGGAGATGTGGACGTTGTTGTCGATGAAGAACAGCCGCGCCTTCTCCATCTCCGCCCAGTCCACCCAGTCCGGCGGGGCGCTCGTCGCCGCCAGGTACTCGCGGGCCGCCTCGGGCAGTCCGTCGGGCAGCGGGGCACCGGCTGTGGAGACGTACCGCATCAGGGTGTTGAACTTTCCGACCTCCCCGCGCTCGAAGAGTGCGGCCACGGTGGCGTCGGCGAGTTCGTCGCCGCGGTGCCGCAGCGCGTGGATCGACGTCTCGGTGTAGGTCATCGCAGAACTCCTTGTCTCACCGGGACGTACTGGTCCTTCACGTACCGGTCCTGGGCGAATCGGTCCTGGGGTACGGGGGCTGGGGGAAGGGGCGCTGGAGGAATCGGCCCTGGGGGAACCGGTCCCGTACGGACCGGTTCCGGCAACCAGGGATCGGGCGGGCCGCCCGGGGCGGGCGGTCAGTGCCGGCGTACCGTCGCGGTGTGCGCCAGGACGGTCAGGGCGTCGGCGGCATGGTCCGGGACGTCCATGTCGTGCACGGCGCGGACGGCCTCCTCGACCCGGGCACCGATCATGCTCTCGACGCGGGCGGGCGCCTTCAGCCGGTCCATCACCTCGCGCACCGACCGCAGCCGGTCGGCGTCCGCTCCGCGCCGGCCCAGCGCGGAACGCAACTGCGCGCGCTCGGCCTCGTCAGCGAGCCGCCACGCCTCGGCCAGCACCGCCGTCGGCCGGCTCGCCCGCAGGTCGTCCGCGCTGGCCTTGCCGGTACGGGCGGGATCGCCGAACAGGCCGAGCAGGTCGTCCCGCAACTGGAACGCCTCGCCCAGCGGCACCCCGTACGCCGAGTAGTCCTCGCGCAGTCGGCGCGAGGCACCGGCCAGCGCGCCGCCGATCAGCAGCGGCTGCTCCACGGTGTACTTGGCCGTCTTGTACCGGATCACCTTCAGCGAGGCCGACGTGTCCGGCGCGGACCCGGTGCGCAGGATCTCCAGGCACTCACCGGCGACCAGGTCACGAGCCAGCGCCGCCCACAAGGGGCGGGCCCGCGCCAGATACGCGGCGGGCAGCCCGCTGGTCGCGAACAACTGCCCGGCCAGCGACATCAGCAGGTCGCCCACCAGCATCGCCAGCGAGCGGGCCGCGCTCGCCGCCCGCGGCCGTCTGCGCAACGCCTCCCGCAGGGCCACATGGGCGGTCGGTCGGCCGTGCCGCAGCGGACTGTCGTCGATGAGGTCGTCGTGCACCACGGCCGCCGCGTGCACGAGTTCCATGGAGGCCGCGGCCCGCAGCAGCGCTTCGCTGTCGGGCTGGCCGACGGCCCGCCATCCCCAGTAGCAGAAGGCCGACCGCAGCCGTTTGCCGTCCGCGACCGCGGCCTCCACCTGCTCGGCGACCGGGCCCAGGTCGGCGTCGATGGCGAGCAGTTGGTCCGTCTCCTGTGCCACGAACCGCGTGAGCACCTCGTCGACCCGGGCCTTGAACGCGGCCGGCTCGTAGCGGTCACCCGCCATTACGGGCCTGTCGGGCCACGACATGCCGGGCCAGCACCTCCAGGTGGGCCGGCGGGACGACCGCGTACCGGTCGAGGGCCAGCCGGCCGCGTGCCGCCAGCTCCCGTTCCGCGTCCGACGCCAGCTCCGCCGCGTCCGAGCGGCGCAGCAGCCCGCGCACCGTCCCCACGGCCGAACCCAGGGTGCTCACCGCCAGATCGGCCAGTCCCGCGGCCAGCAGCACCGCCTGCCGGTCCAGTGCCCCGCCCTGCCCAGACTCGCGCGTCATGTCCCTCCCCGCCCGAAGGCCACCGGGGCGGCGCCGGTCGTGCGCCACCCCCGCCCAGCGTCGCCCCGTCCGGCCGGTCGCGGGCGGCCGAACTCACCAACGAGTGAGCACCGCGTACGTGTGTACGAAAACTCCGGAGTGGCCTGGCCGGACCGGGAGCAGGTTCCCGGAGCGGGGGAGACTGGAGCCATGTCGATGGAGGGCACCGCCGCCTACCGCGCCTGCCGCGGACCACTGCCGGATCTCGTCGAACGGGCCGTGCGGGCCGCCCGCGCGCACGGCTTCGGGTTCTCCTGCCGGCCCGAACAGGGACGGCTGCTCCAGGTGCTGGCGGCCGGAGCCCGCGGGCGGATCGCGGAGACCGGGACCGGGTGCGGGGTGGGTCTCGCCTGGCTGGCCGAAGGCGCCGGACCGCACGTGGAGTTGGTCAGCGTCGAACGGGACCCGGTGCGGGCGCGGGTGGCCGCCGAGGTGTTCGCCGGTCTGCCCCGGGTGCGCGTGCTGTGCGCGGACTGGACCGCGGTGTACGAGCACGGTCCCTACGATCTCCTGGTGCTCGACGGCGGCGGCCAGGCGAAGGCGGACGGCGTCGCCGACCCGCGGCGGCTGCTGGAGCCCGGCGGGGTGCTGGTCGTCGACGACTTCACCCCTTCCCGGTCGTGGCCGCCCACCCACGGCGGCCGGCCCGACACCGCACGGCTGCACTGGCTGGCCCATCCGGCGCTGCGCACCGTCGAACTGCCGCTCGCGGCCGACCTGAGCGCGCTGGTCGCCGTGCGGCGTGCTGACGGCGAGGACGGCTGACGTCCGTCCGGGCGGTCGGCGCGGGGGCCGGAGCCGGGTAACCTGACGGCCGTGAGGGTGGGCACTGCGGAGACCCGGCTGATCGTGCTGCGCGGCAACAGCGCCTCCGGCAAGTCGTCGGTCGCGGCGGGTCTGCGGGACCGGTTCGGCCGCGGCCTGGCCCTGGTCGGCCAGGACAACCTGCGCCGCGTCGTCCTGCGCGAACACGACCGGCCCGGCGCGGCGAACATCGGCCTGATCGACCTGACGGCCCGCTACGCCCTGGACGCCGGCTACCACGTGGTGGTGGAGGGCATCCTCTACGCCGACCACTACGGCGACATGCTCGCCCGGCTGCGCGCCGACCACCGGGGCCGGACCCACGGCTACTACCTCGACGTGCCGTTGGAGGAGACCCTCGCCCGGCACGCCGGCAAACCGATCGCCGACGAGGTCGACGCGGACCGGCTGCGCGAGTGGTACCGGCCGTCGGACCTCCTGCCCGGCGGCGTCGAGACGGTCGTCGGCGCCGACAGCACCCTGACCGCGACCGTCGACCGCGTCATGCTGGACACCGGCCTCGCGGGACTGCCGGCGCGGGACCGCTGACGGCTCCGCCGTGCGTCGCGCGCGGCCCGGTCGCGGTCCGCGGCATCCGGGGGGCCCAGCCGTTGCCGTGCCCCGGCACCGGCGCCTCGCCCGGCCGCGGGGCGCGGGCCGTCGTACGCTGCCGGAGTCGGCTGCCGGGAGGGTCCGAGGCGAATCCACCGGCGATCCGCAGTCACTCCGAAGGGAACGGGACATGAGCACACGCCGCACCGCCGCACCGGTCCGTGTCACGCCCGAGGGCCTGGGCTGGGAGCCCAGCGGACGCTGGGTGCGGGGCCGTACGAAGGGCGTCACCGTCGTCGACAGCCGGCACCCTGTGCTCGTGTGGGAGCCCGGCGTGCCCGTGCCGCTGTACGCCTTCCCGCGCGAGGAGGTCCGCGCGGATCTGCTGCGCCCGGCCCAGCACCCCCGCACCGGCACCCACACCGGTTCGCGGATCTTCTACGACCTCCGCGTCGACGGCGAGTGGCTGGAGAACGCGGCCTGGACCTTCCCGGCCGCCGACCTGGCCGGCCACCTGGCCTTCGAGTGGTCCGCGCGCACCGGCCGGGGCCTGGACCACTGGTACGAGGAGGAGGAAGAGATCTTCGTCCACCCCCGCGACCCGTACAAACGGGTGGACGCCCTGCCCAGCGGCAGGCACGTCCTGGTCGAGATCGACGGCACGGTCGTGGCCGACACCCGGCACCCGGTCCTGCTCTTCGAGACGGGCCTGCCGACCCGCTACTACATCCCCCGCGAGGACGTCCGCCTCGACCTGCTCCGCTCCACCAGCCACAGCACGGCGTGCCCGTACAAGGGCACCGCCGAGTACTGGTCCTGGCGGGGCGGGGCCGACATCCCGGCGGACATCGTCTGGAGCTATCCCGAGCCCCTCGCGGCGGTCGCGGCGGTCAAGGGCCTGCTCGCCTTCTACAACGAGGCCGTCGACATCACCGTGGACGGCGAGCGTCTGGCCCGCCCCGACACGCACTTCGGCGCGGCGCTGTCGGCACGGTCCGCGGACCGAGCCCCCTGAGGCGCCGCGCCCCGGACGGGGGGCCGCTCGCGGACCCGGGCCGCGGGGAGGAAAGAATGGGACGCCGAGCGATGGATCAACGACGCGGAGGAACGGACCCATGCCGCACGAGCGAGCGGGCACGCCGGCCCGGCCCGAGGACCTGGTCGACGTGGCCCGGCTGGTCACGGCGTACTACGCGCTGCACCCCGACCCTGCCGAGCCCGCCCAGCGGGTGGCGTTCGGGACCTCGGGACACCGCGGGTCGTCCTTGGCGACCGCGTTCAACGAGGACCACATCGCCGCCACCAGCCAGGCGATCTGCGAGTACCGCGACAGCCAGGGCGTGACCGGTCCCCTGTTCCTCGGCGCCGACACCCACGCGCTGTCGGAGCCCGCGAAGGTCACCGCGCTGGAGGTGTTCGCGGCGGGCGGCGTGCGCGTGCTGATCGACGACGCGGACGGCTACACCCCCACACCGGCCGTCTCGCACGCGATCCTCACCCACAACCGGGGCCGCTCCTCGGGCCTCGCCGACGGAGTGGTGATCACTCCCTCGCACAACCCGCCCGCCGACGGCGGCTTCAAGTACAACCCGCCCAGCGGCGGCCCCGCCGCCTCCGACGCGACGGCCTGGATCCAGGACCGCGCCAACCAGATCATCGCGGGCGGCCTGAAGGACGTACGGCGGATCTCCTACGTCCGGGCGCTCGCCGCGGACACCACCGGGCGCCACGACTTCCTCGGCCGCTATGTCGCCGACCTGCCGAGCGTGCTGGACCTGGACGCGATCCGGGCGGCCGGTGTGCGGATCGGCGCCGATCCGCTGGGCGGCGCGTCGGTCGCCTACTGGGGCCGGATCGCCGAGGAGCACCGGCTCGATCTGACGGTGGTCAATCCGTACACCGATCCCACCTGGCGGTTCATGACGCTGGACTGGGACGGCCAGATCCGGATGGACTGCTCGTCGCCGTACGCGATGGCCTCGCTCATCGCACAGCGGGACCGCTTCGACATCGCCACCGGCAACGACGCCGACGCCGACCGGCACGGCATCGTCACACCGGACGCGGGGCTGATGAACCCCAACCACTATCTCGCCGTCGCCATCTCCTACCTCTACGGCCACCGCCCGCAGTGGCCCGCGGGCACGGGGATCGGCAAGACGCTGGTGTCGTCCTCGATGATCGACCGGGTCGCCGCCGACCTCGGCCGCCGACTGGTCGAGGTTCCGGTCGGGTTCAAGTGGTTCGTGGACGGGCTCTCCGACGGAACGCTCGGCTTCGGCGGCGAGGAGTCGGCGGGCGCGTCGTTCCTGCGCCGGGACGGTTCGGTGTGGACGACGGACAAGGACGGCATCCTCCTGGCCCTCCTCGCCTCCGAGATCACGGCCGTCACCGGTCACACGCCCTCCGAGCACTACGCCGGGCTCACCGCCCGCTTCGGCGAGCCCGCGTACGCCCGTGTCGACGCGCCCGCCTCCCGCGAGGAGAAGGCCCTCCTGGCGAAGCTCTCCCCGGCACAGGTCACCGCCGAGACCCTGGCCGGGGAGCCCGTGACCGCCGTCCTCACCGAGGCCCCGGGCAACGGCGCCGCCATCGGCGGCATCAAGGTGGCCACCGAGCACGCCTGGTTCGCGGCCCGGCCCTCGGGCACCGAGGACGTCTACAAGGTCTACGCCGAGTCCTTCCGCGGGCCGGACCACCTCCACCAGGTCCAGGAGGAGGCCAAAGCGGTGGTCCTGGCCGCGCTGAAGGGCTGAGCGACCGCGCCGCGGCCGAGGCCGGCCGCGGCGTGGTTCACGTCGGCGGTGTCAGGCGGGGACGCCGGCGGTCAAGTCCACGCGCGGGCAGTGGCAGCCGCCGGCGATCCACCGGGCGAGGACGCGTGCGCCGGCACCACCGGTCCTGCCGGGGACCGCGCGGACCGCGGCACCAGCCTTCGGTCACCCGCCGGTCATGGGGTGGTGCCGTGCGGGACCGCGGCGCGCACCGGGTGCTTGCTCATGACCGAGACCCGGTTGAAGGCGTTGATGGAGATCGCCACCCAGATCACCGCGGATGTCTCGGCGTCCGACAGCACGGCCCGCGCCTGCGCGTAGGCGGCGGTCTGGGCGGCGTCGTCCGCGGGGTGCGTGGTGGCCTCCGCGAGGGCGAGCGCCGCGCGCTCCCGGGGTGAGAACAGCTCGGTGTCCCGCCAGGCGGGCAGTACGCCGAGCCGCTGGGTGGTCTCACCGGCCCGCAGGGCGGCCCTGGTGTGCAGGCTGAGGCAGTAGGCGCAGGCGTTGAGCTGGGACACCCGGATGTTGACCAGTTCGACGAGGGTGCGTTCGAGGCCCGCTTCGGCCGCCGCGTCCCGCACCGCTTCGGCCGTTGCGGTCAGCGCGCGGTACGCGCCGGGGCTCTGCTTGTCCACGTAGACCCGCCGGTCGGTGGCCGCCGCTGCCGTCTCTGTCACCGGTACTCCCTCACTCCGGACCGCTCCTGGCGTGTCCCGTGCGATTTCTTGTCTGATCGATCGTTGTCCGTCCTATCATCGCCCTATGACTGTTGAAAGCGGAACTACCCTTCGTGAGGGTGACGGGTCCGGCGCGGGTGTCGAGATCCTCGGCGCACGGGACGTACCGCTCGGCGGCCCCCGTTCGATGACGGTACGGCGCACGCTTCCGCAGCGGGGCCGCACGCTCATCGGCGCGTGGTGCTTCGCCGACCACTACGGCCCCGACGACGTCACCGCGACGGGCGGGATGGACGTCGCCCCCCACCCGCACACCGGCCTGCAGACGGTGAGCTGGCTGTTCAGCGGAGAGATCGAGCACCGCGACAGTCTGGGCAGCCACGCCTTCGTCAGGCCGGGCGAGCTGAACCTCATGACGGGCGGATCCGGGATCAGCCACTCCGAGGTGTCGACGCCCGGCACCACGACCCTGCACGGGGTGCAGCTGTGGGTGGCGCTGCCCGACGAACACCGGCACGCCGCACGGGACTTCCAGCACCATGTCCCGGAGCCGGTGTCCCTGGACGGCGCCGAACTGCGTGTCTTCCTCGGCTCGCTCGCCGGCGTCACGTCCCCCGTCCGCACCTTCACCCCGCTGCTGGGCGCCCAGCTGACCCTGTCCGCGGGCGCCTCGGTGTCCCTCGACCTCGACCCCGGCTTCGAGCACGGGATCCTCGTCGACGCGGGCGACGTCCACGTCGACGGGACCGCGGTGCGGCCCGCCGAACTCGCCTACGTCACGCCGGGACGCACGACACTGACCGTGACGAACGGCACGCGCGAGGCCGCCCGGCTGATCCTGCTCGGCGGTCCGCCGTTCGGCGAGGAGATCGTCATGTGGTGGAACTTCGTCGGCCGTACGGACGAGGACATCAGGCAGGCGCGCGAGGACTGGGAGCACGGTGACAGATTCGGCGTGGTGCACGGCTACGACGGGGACCGGCTGTCGGCGCCGACGCTGCCCAACGTGCCTCTGAAGCCTCGGCGAAACCCATCCTGAGCAGCTGTTTTTGATCGTTGCTAGTTCTGCGGGGTGAGGCTGCTCAATGGCCACCGCATGGCCGCGGCAGGTGGGAGGAGCAAAGGGCTCACGAAGGGAGAGGCTGTCCCTTGGTCTCCGGTCCGACGGACCAGACGAAGGCGAGCGCGATCACGTACGACACCACTCCTACGCCGGTGGCGGCGGCGGAGATCCCGCCGAGCAGGCTGACGAGTGGTCCCGCAGCGAGGGTGACCAACGGGTGGTCGCCCTGCTCGACGAGTTCGTCGAGACAGCGAACGGACGCGATCATGATCGTCCGCCTCGCCCACGCGGTCGGCTTCGGATCGCTCTGCGGCGCCGCACAAGAAGCCGCCCCTTGCCGGCGCCCACGTGCGGTGACGCCGACTCGTACGGCCCCGTACGCGGTCGCTCCCGGTCAGGGGTGAGGGTGGAGCCCCCGGCAGAGCAGGTCGATCATGCGCGCGGCCTGCTTCCGCTGCTCCGGGGCGCCCGCGGCCATCGCGATACCGCTGAGTGACATCAGTACGTCGTCCGCCGGGACCTCGGGCCGGGTCAGTCCCGCGGCGGCCGTCGCGGCGAGCAGTGCAGCCAGCGCGGCGTTCAGACGTTCCCGGCTGTGTACGAACGGATTTCCGCCCGCGGCCACCACCGCGCGGATCGCGTCCCCGAGGCCGACCTTCATCGTCATGTAGTCGATGAAGCGGTCCATCCAGGCGCGCAGCGCCCGCTCCGGGGGCAGGGACCGCAGCAGGCAGTCGGCCGCGGCGCAGACCGCGTCGAGTTCGGAGCGGTAGGCCGCCTCGATCAGCTCCTCGCGGGTGGGGAAGTGGCGGTAGATCGTGCCGACCCCGACCCCGGCCCGCTTGGCGATCTCGATGTACGGCGCGTCCGGGCCGCGCTCGACGAACAGCTCCGAGGCGGCCGCCAGCAGGCGCGCCCGGTTGCGCTGGGCATCGGCGCGTGGTCCGCGCGGTGCTCCCTCGCCCACGGCCGCCTCCACCCCCGTCGTCGCACCGGTCCGCAACCGCGTGCGGAATCGTTCTGCTCGAAGGATACGCAGACCCGACTGCATCCTTGCTGCCGCGTGTTCCCGGACCCCCTCCCCTGCTCGCCGCGCACCCCCGCTTGATACCGGAATCAATTCCGCTTAGTCTCGCCCTCAACCGGAATATATTCCGGTTGGCAGTCTGCCGCTCGCACCGCCAACGGCCCCGGCCGCGTCGCGGTGCGCAGATACGAACGGATCCCGCACCATGAGGCCCAGCATGCGGTTCACCACTCCCTACAGCTTCGAGACCACCGCCGACGAGGTCCTCGACGGCGTCGACCTGACCGGGAAGCGCGCGGTCGTCACCGGCGGTGCCTCCGGCATCGGCGCCGAGACGGCCCGCGCCCTGGCCGCCGCCGGAGCCGAGGTCACCCTCGCGGTCCGGGGCATCGAGGCCGGACGCCTGACCGCGGCGGACATCGCGGCGCGCACCGGGAACGCCGCCGTCACCGCCGCACAGCTCGAACTGACCGACCAGGCGTCGGTGGCCGCGTTCGCCGAAGGGTGGCGCGGTCCACTCCACATCCTGGTCAACAACGCGGGCATCATGGCGCTGCCCGAGGCGCAC
Source organism: Streptomyces sp. NPDC056161 (assembly GCF_042268025.1). Classification (NCBI taxonomy): domain Bacteria; kingdom Bacillati; phylum Actinomycetota; class Actinomycetes; order Kitasatosporales; family Streptomycetaceae; genus Streptomyces; species Streptomyces sp. NPDC056161. The sequence continues at coordinate 28,400 of NZ_JBHJUV010000040.1, read as the reverse complement.
CGCACGGCGGCGGGCTGGGAACTCCAGTTCGCCACGAACCACCTCGGCCACTTCGACCTCACGCTCGCCCTGCACCGAGCCCTGGCCGAGGCGGGCGGCGCCCGGATCGTCTCGGTCAGCTCGAACGCCCATCGGACCTCGCCGATCGTCTTCGACGACCTCCACTTCGAGCGCCGTCCCTACGAGCCGTGGCTCGCGTACGGGCAGTCCAAGACCGGGAACGTACTGCTCGCCGTGGAAGCGGCCGAGCGGTGGGCGGGCGACGGCATCACCGCCAACGCCCTGATGCCCGGCGGTATCCGCACCAACCTCCAGCGCCACCAACTCGCGAACATCACGCCGGAGATCCAGGAGATCTTCGACACCTACCGCTGGAAGACGGTGCAGCAGGGCGCGGCCACCTCGGTCCTGCTGGCCGCCTCCCCGCTCGTGGCCGGGATCACCGGTCGCTACTTCGAGGACTGCAACGAGGCCGAGGTCACCACCGACCCGCAGGCGGAGCGCGGTGTACGCCCCCACGCCCTGGACAAGGGCGACGCCGAGCGGCTGTGGGCGGTGTCCAGCGCCCTGCTGGGCCACTGACGGCTCACCGCGCCCCGGCACCGGACCGCCGTCTCCCGGTGCCGGGCCTGTGACTTCGCCCACCTGCTCTTGCCGTAGCGGGGAAGGTAAACCTAAGTTCGGCCGTATGTCCGCCTTCGACCCCCCACCGCCCACCGGTCCCGGTGAACCCGCCGCCGGGCACCCGGGCGGCTCCGCCCGGTTCGATTTCGATGTCGACCTCACCCGGCACGAGATGCTGCGGCGGGCCCATGTCCTGGAGGCCCTCGGCCCGGACTGGGATCCGATCGAGGCACTGCGCGGCGAGGAAGCGGCCCAGGACCTGCTCTACTCGGGCCTGGACCCGGAACAGCAGCGCGTCTACGACGACCTGGTCGCGGCCGGTGTGCTGCCGCCGCGCGGGGGTGGCCGTGCTGCCACTTGATCCGCAGGCGGACATCGGCCGCCGAGCCTGGGTGCCCTGCCCGCACTGCGACGACAGCCACGGCTGCGCGACCTGCGAACAGGGCCGTACCTGCGCCGACCACTGGCGCTACCTGCTCTCCAACACCGGCAGCCTGCTGCATCTGCAGTGCCCCGCGTGCGCCCATGTCTGGGACCACGAGACCGGCTTCGGTGCCACCCGCTCCGGCTGGCGGCGCACCACCAGCGGCCTGCCCCGCACCTGATCCCGGTCGCCGCCGCCCCGCGACGTCAGGCGGATCCCGGGCGCTGTCCCGCGACGTCAGGCGGACGTGGCCGCCGCCCGGTCGAGCGCGTCCCGCGCCGCGCCCAGCGCGGCGGCCCGGTCCTGCGGCACGAGCCCGATGCGGGTACGCCGGTCGAGCAGGTCGGCCACGTCGAGTGCGCCCTCGTGCCGGACGGCCCACACCAGCTCGGCACGGGTGACCGGATGGCCGGGCAGGACGGGCTCGGCCAGGTGCGGCTCGCGCTCGGCGAGCGCCCGCACGGCGGGCGCCTCGGTGCCGTGCCGGCGGACGAGCCGGGCGGGTGCGGCCAGTGTGCCGAGCCGGTCCGGCGGTGCCGCGCCGACCAGCGGCAGCGACGCGGTGGGGGACGGTCCCGCGGGCAGGCGGCGGGCGGCCACGGCGGTGTCGACCGCGTCCTGCGCCATCCGCCGGTACGTCGTGAGCTTGCCGCCCACCACCGTGATCACGCCCTCCGCCGAGGTCAGCACCGCATGCCTGCGTGAGATGTCCGAGGTCCGGGCGGGTGTGCCGGAACCCGCGGTGTCCAGCAGGGGCCGCAGCCCCGCGAAGGCGCCGACGACGTCGGCGCGGCGGACGTGAGGGTCCAGGACCGAGCCGAGCACGTCCAGCAGGAACCCGACGTCGGTCTCCGGCACGTCGGGCACGTCGGGGACGCCGCCCTCGACCGGCTCGTCGGTGAGACCCACGTACACCCGCCCGTCGTCCTGCGGCAGCACGAGCACGAAGCGGTTCGTCTCGCCGGGGACCGGGATGTGCAGGCCCGCCGGGAGCGCGCCGAGACGGTCCGAGCGCAGCACCAGATGGGTTCCCCGGGAGGGACGTATCCGGATGCCGTCCACCAGTCCGTCCGCCCACACACCGGAGGCGTTGATCACCGCGCGGGCGCGGATCTCGCCCTCCTCGCCGGTGAGTTCGTCTCGGACCCGGGCGCCCGTGCGGGTCAGCTCCAGCGCCCTGACCCGGGTGAGGATCTTCGCGCCGCGGGCGGCGGCGGTCCGGGCCAGCGCCGTGACCAGGCGGGCGTCGTCGACGACCCGGCCGTCCCAGGAGAGCAGCCCGCCGCGCAGCCCGGCGGCTCGAATCGACGGCGCCAGACGTCGGGCCCCGGCGGCGGACAGCCGGCGTGGCACGGGCAGCGTCGCCCGGGACGTGCGGGCGGCCCGCCGCAGGGCGTCCCCGGCCAGGAGGCCGGCCCAGGCCAGGGACGCCTGGCCGCGCGAGACCAGCGGGGTCAGCGGCAGTACGAAGGGCTGGGCGCGTACGAGGTGCGGGGCGGTGCGGGCCATCAGCACCCCGCGTTCGACGGCGCTTTCGTGGGCGACGTCGTACTGCGCGGCGGCCAGATAGCGCAGCCCGCCGTGGATGAGCTTGGAACTCCAGCGCGAGGTGCCGAAGGCGAGGTCGTGGGCGTCCACGGCGACGACGTCCAGCCCGCGGGCCGCGGCGTCCAGGGCGGCCCCCGCCCCGGTCGCACCCAGACCGACGACGAGGACGTCGGCCGTGCCGTCGGCCGCCGCCGCGAGGTCACGGACGCGGCGGGCCGCGGAGAGCGACGAGCCGGGGACGGGGATGGGGGTGTGGGCCGGGCTCATGGCGTCAGGATCCTCTCCAGGACGAGGCGCAGTTCGGCGAGGAACGCGGCGGCGGTCAGGTCGGTGTCGGCCTCGTCGGTCATGGTCCGCAGGGACAGCGTGAAGGACTGGACGATCAACAGCAGGGAACGGGCCTGCCGTTCGACGGGGGCGGGACGCACCGAGCCGTCGGCGTGTCCCTCGCGCAGGGCCTCGGTCAGCAGGTCCAGCAGGGCGTCCTGGCTCGCCCCGCGGCGGTCGAGCACGTAGGGGAGGAGCAGTTCGGGATCGACATCGACGATCTTGCGGAACAGCGGGTGTGCGCGGAAGGCCCCGACCCCCGTGACCAGTCCGTCGACGATCAGCGCACGGGTCTCCCCGCCGGGCCGCCGCTCGGGCAGTGCCGCGGTGGCCACGCCGATCCACTCACGGGTCATCAGGTCTCCCACCAGGGACCGGATGTCGGGCCACCGCCGGTACAGCGTCATCCGCGAGACACCGGCGCGGCGGGCCACGTCGGTGAGGGTGGTGCGCCGGACCCCGACCGCCAGAACGCAGTCGCGCACCGCGTCCAGGATCGGATCGCCGTCCGAGTCGTTGTGACGAATGGGCGTCATGTGTCACAGTGTAACGGCGCCACCGCCGGTCCGCGGAGTGCGGGGGAGACACGGCCCCGCGGGCCGGGCCGACCCGATCGCGGACCGGGCCGGCGTCGCGATCCGACCGATGAGGACGACCGTTCATGGACATGCTGTGGAACGGCTGGGGCGACCCGGCGAAGGCGGCCCCGCTGCCCGAAGCGGTGATCGGACTGCTCGGCCAACTGCTCGGCGTCGCACCGCGCGACGCCCCCGCACTCGCCCTCGACGACGTCCACGTCCCCGATTCCCCGCTCGACGCCGCCGCCTCCGGGGCCCTGGCGGACGCCGTCGGCGGCGCGGCCCACGTGCGCATCGACGCGGTCAGCCGCATCCGGCACACCCGGGGCAAGTCCACCCCGGACCTGCTGCGGATCCGGGCCGGTGACGTCACGGACGTCCCGGCGGCCGTCGTCCTGCCCGCGAGCCACGACGAGGTGCTGGCCGTGCTGCGCGCGTGCGCCCGGCACCGTCTGGCGGTGGTCCCGTTCGGCGGCGGCACCTCCGTGGTGGGAGGGCTCGCCCCCGCCCGCAACCGTGACGTGGTCGTCGTGGACCTGCGCCGCATGAAGGACCTGCTCGATCTCGATCCGGTCTCCCGCACCGCCACCCTCCAGCCCGGCCTGCGCGCCCCGCAGGCCGAGGCACTGCTCGCCGAGCACGGCTTCACCCTTGGCCACTTCCCGCAGTCCTACGAGTGGGCCACCATCGGCGGCTTCGCCGCGGCCCGTTCCAGCGGCCAGTCCTCCGCGGGATATGGCCGGTTCGACGACATGGTCCTCGGCCTCACCGTCGCCACCCCCGAAGGCACCCTCGACATCGGCCGCGCCCCGCGCTCGGCGGCCGGACCCGACCTGCGCCAGTTGATCCTCGGTTCCGAGGGCGCGTTCGGCGTCATCACCGCGGTCACCGTACGCGTCCGCCCCGTCCCCGCGGCACGGCACTACGAGGGCTGGCGCTTCGCCTCGTTCGCGGAGGGAGCCACCGCGCTGCGCCGGCTCGCCCAGGACGGGCCGCTGCCCACGGTGCTGCGGCTGTCCGACGAGACCGAGACGCTGATCGGACTCGCCGAGCCCGCCGCCATCGGCTCCGCCGGCCCCGAACGGACCACGGGCTGCCTGGCCGTCGCCGGTTACGAGGGCACCGAGGAGGAGACCGCGCACCGGCGGGAGCGGGCCGCGGCCGTGCTGAGCGCGTGCGGCGGCACCCACCTCGGCGCCGCTCCCGGCGAACGCTGGGCCCACGGCCGCTACGCGGCCCCGTATCTGCGCGACTCCCTGCTGGACGCGGGCGCGTTCGCCGAGACACTGGAGACCGCGGCCTTCTGGTCCCGTCTCCCCGGGCTGTACACCGCCGTCCGGGAAGCGCTCACCGGCACCCTCACCGAGGCGGGCACGCCACCGCTGGTGATGTGCCACATCTCGCACGTCTACGAGAACGGCGCCTCCCTGTACTTCACGGTGGTCGGCGCTCAGGGCGCGGACCCCGTCGCGCACTGGGCGCCCGCCAAACGCGCCGCGAACGAGGCCGTCCTCGCGGCCGGCGGCACGATCAGCCACCACCACGGTGTGGGCACCGACCACCGCGACTGGTACGTCAGGGAGGCGGGCCCGCTCGGTGTCGAGGCGCTGCGCGCGGTCAAGCGCCGGCTGGACCCCGAGGGGTTGCTGAACCCCGGCATCCTGCTGCCCGTCGACGGGCCGGCGGGCTGACCCGCCCGGGTCCTGCCGCACCACGTGTCCTGTCCGGCAAGCCCGCACCTTCGTCCCTGTCCGGCCCGTACCCCCGTCCAAGTCCGGAGGCTCACCGATGCGACAGTTCACGGCCGTCGTCAACCCCACCGCGGGCGGCTCCTCGGGGGCGGCGGCCCTGCTGCGCGTCGGTCGGCTGCTGCGGGAGGCCGGGGCGGAGCTGGAGACCGAGTACAGCCGCAGCCTGGTCCACGCCCAGGACCTCGCCCGCCGGGCGGGCGAGCGCGACCGGGTGGTGCTCGCGGTGGGCGGCGACGGCATGGCCGGATGTGTCGGCGGCGCCCTCAGCGGGACCGGCAGCGTGCTCGGCCTGGTCCCCGCGGGCCGCGGCAACGACTTCGCCCGCGCCCTCGGTCTGCCCGCCGACCCCGCGGGGCTGGCCCGGATCCTGCTCGACCACTCCCCGCGCGCCGTCGACACCATCGAGGTGGAGTCGGCCGTCCACCGGGGCACCGTGGTGCTGGGCAGCGTGTACGCGGGTGTCGACGCGCTCGCCAACCGGCACGCCAACAACGCGCGCCTGCTGCGCGGCGCCGCGTCCTACTACGCCGGCGGGCTGCGCGCGGTGGCCACCTGGCGCCCGGCGGCCTACCGCGTGACCGTGGACGGACGGGAATTCGCCCACCGCGGCTACACCGTGGTGGCTGCCAACTCCGCGTACTACGGCTCCGGCCGGGCCATCGCCCCCGCCGCCCTCCTCGACGACGGACTCCTCGACGTCGTGCTGATCCGCGAGGCCCCGCGCCGGCTGTTCTTCGCCCTCATGAACGAGCTGTCGACCGGCGCCCATGTCGACCGGCCCGAGGTACGGGTGCTGCGTGGCCGGGAGATCCGTATCGAGGCCGACCGGCCCGTCCCGTACGGCGCCGACGGGGAGGTCGGGGCCACCCTGCCCGTCACGGTCAGGGTGCGGCCCGGCGACCTCGCGGTGCTGTGCTGACGTCGCGGGCGCGGACGGTCCCGCGGCCTGCGGGAGCCGGACTCACCGGCCGCCGGCACCTACGCGTCCCGCGGCCCGGCGATCCGCGTGTACGTCACGTCGAAGTCCGGGAGCCACAGCTCGCCGTCCACCGACCGTTCCCAGCCACCCTCGACGGTGGCGCCCCCGGCGCCGATGACGGCGGTGAAGCGCTGGTGGAAACCGGGCGCGGCGCGCCACTGCCGCCACACGCCCTCGCTCAGGCTCGTCCGGTAGGTGCGGGCGGCGCCGCGGCCGTCCGCGTACAGGGTGGTGAAGGCGCCGGAGGTCTCGTCGTAGCCGGTCAGCGTCACGGTCGGGAAGGGCGCGTGCGCGCTCCACTCGGCGGGCAGGGCCGTGTCCGGTCCCACGTCCGCGCGTTGCACGAGGAAGGCGCCGCCCTCCAGCCACGTGAACTCGGTCCGGACCGGCCCGGCCCGGCGGTCGGCGGCCCACATGTCCCAGGCACCCACGAGGACGTCGAGCCGGCGTAGCGCTTCGTGGGGTGTCGGTGGCCGCATCGGGCCCTCCTCCGTCTCGTCGCAACCCTGCCGACAGGTCATGACCGGCGACCCGCGCCGAACTCATCGGCCCGAACTCCTTCTGGCATGGCCGTGACAAATCTGGCAGGCTTCCGGCAGCCGTCGCCCCCACCATCAGGACGCGGCCGGCACCGCACGCCGATGATCGCGCAACCGAACCGCGTCACCCACGGTCGCCCGCCGGTCCACCCGGCCGGACGGCCGACGAGCAGGCCGCAATCCCGGCCTCCGCAAAGGAGTTCCCCGTGAGACCAACCCCCCACAGCTCCCTGGTCACGAGCGTGGTCGCCCTCGCGGCTCTGGCCGCCGTCGCGCTCCCGGTGTCCACGGCCGCCGCCGCGCCGACCGCGTCCGCGTCGCCGGCCGCCGTCTGCGCCCCCGCCCGGCCGATCGCCGACGGCGGTTCCGGGAGCGGCACTTCACCCGGGTCCCGGTCGTCGTCCGCAGCGCTCACCGGCTCGGCGCGGACCGCCCTCGGCGGCACCGGCCTCACCCGGCCGGACGGGGCCGGCGACGCCCCCACCGACACGCGCATCCGGCGCGCCACCGACCCGGCCGGGTGCGCCACGGCGCTGCCGGCGGACTCCACACGCACCCCGTCCGCACCCTCGTACACCGTCAGCCTCAGCAGCGACACCACCGGCTCCGTCTGGACCGGCCAGGAGAGCGTGACGTTCACCAACTCCTCCGCCACCGCGCTCGGCGAGGTGTACCTGCGGCTGTGGGACAACTCCCACGGCACCTGCTCGGCGATGCCGATCAAGGTCAGTGACGTCACCGGCGGCACGGCGGGCGCCCTGTCGGCCGACTGCACGTCCCTGCGGATCGCCCTCCCCACGCCGCTGGCCCAGGGACAGACCGCCACCATCGGCTTCGACCTGGGCATCACCGTCCCCACCGGCGCCGACCGGTTCGGCCGCGACGGGGCCTTCAGCTTCGTCGGCAACGCCCTGCCCGTCCTCGCGGTCAAGGACACGGCGGGCTGGCACCTGGACCCGTACACCGACAACGGCGAGTCGTTCTACTCCCTGGCCGCCGACTTCAAGGTGAGCCTCGACCACCCCAGCACCCTGCTGGTACCGGCCACCGGCCGGTCGACCGACACCCCGGGCACCGCCGGACGCACGGTCACCACCGCCACCGCCACCCAGGTCCGCGACTTCGCCTGGGCGGCCGGACCCTTCACCCGGATCTCCGGCACCTCGGCCGCCGGCACCCCGGTGAACGTCTACTCCGTGACCGGCATCAGCTCCTCCAGTGCCCAGTCCATGCTGACCACCGCGACCTCCGCCGTCGACGCCCACGCCGCCCGGTTCGGCGCCTACCCCTACGGCGAACTGGACGCCGTGATCGACAACAACTTCTGGTTCGGCGGCATGGAGTACCCCGGATTCGTCCTCGACGTGGTCAGCACCACCGCGCTCACCCATGAGATCGGGCACCAGTGGTGGTACGGCATCGTCGGCGACGACGAGTACACCAGCCCCTGGCTCGACGAGGCGTTCACCGACTACGCCACCGACCTGGCGCTGGGGAAGACCGGCAGCAACTGCTGGAACAGCGTCTCGTGGGCCTCGTCCACCGAGAAGATCACCAACTCGATGGCCTACTGGGACACCCACGCCTCCCGCTACTCCACCGTCGTCTACGGCTACGGCAAGTGCGCGCTGCACGACCTGCGGCGCGTCCTCGGCGACACCGTCATGGCGAAGCTCCTGAAGGACTACGCCACCGCGCACTGGTACGGAGTCTCGACCACCGCCGACTTCAAGGCCGCCGCCCAGGCCGCCACCGGCACCGACCTGACCTCGTTCTGGACCCAGCACCGCATCGACGGCTGACGACGGCGCGCGGGAGGCGGATCAGCGCGATCGGCGGGGCCAGTCCCGGTACCGGATCCGGGCCATGTCACGGACTTCGCCGATCGTGCCCCACTCGTTGCGGCCGAGCCGGGACAACGGACGCAGCCGCCCGATGTCCGGATGGCCGTCCACCAGGACGTCCTCGCTGACGGCGGCGTGCACCACCCGGCCCAGCACCAGAGTCGAGTCGCCGAGTCCCAGCGTCGTGTGCAGTGTGCACTCCAGCGCCACGGGCGAGGCCGCCACCCGGGGCGTGCGCACCCGCAGCGACGGCTCGCGCGCGACACCCACCGCGTCGAACTCGCCCTCCTGCCGGGGGAAGTCCGTCGCGGTCGCGTTGATCTGCTCGAACAGCGGCTCGGGCGCGAAGTTGACCACGAACTCGCGGGTCGCCTCGACGTTGCGCAACGAATCCTTGCGTCCCACCGAGGTGAACTGGACGATCGGCGGGTCGGTGCAGGCGACGGTGAAGAACGAGTGGGGCGCCAGGTTCGCCGTCTCGCCGTCCTCGGCGAGGGTCGAGACCCACGCGATGGGCCGGGGTACGACGACGGCGGTGAGCAGCCGGTAGAAGGGACCCGGACCCAGGGTGTCCGGTGAGTAGTCGACGCGCATGCCAGCACGCTATGCCCCGGGACGGGCGGACGCACCGGCAGCCCTCTCGCACGGCAGGAGGACGACCGGCGTACGGGCCGACTTTCGCCGACGGATCGCATCCTTGGGTCGCGGCACCGTGGACCGCCGGCGGACGGCGAGACGGCGGGCGGCCCGGCACCGTGACCGGATGGAGAAGACGAAGGGGATGGGCCGGGCCCGGTTCCTGGCCGCGGCGGCGTCCGCCGCCCTCGCGGGCGCGCTGCTGCCGACCGGACCGGCGCGAGCGGCCGGCAGCGGGCGCGGACTGCGGCACCGGGGTGTCGTCCACCGTCGGCGCGGGCGAGACACCGGGCACGGCGTTCAGCACCGCGCGGATGCGCGAGGACATCCGGGTGATCCGTGACCACCTGCACGCCGACACCGTCGAGGTCACCGGCGGCGGCGTGGAGCGCCTGACGGCCACCGCCGCGGAGGCCGCCGAACGAGGAGTGCACATCTGGCTCCAGCCGACCCTCGGCGATCTGCCGGAACGGGACGTGCTGGAACACCTCGCCGAGACCGGCCGGTTCGCCGAACGGCTGCGCCGGCACGGAGCGAGCGTCGACCTCGGCGTGGGCTGCGGGTTCTGGTTGTTCGTGCCGGGGATCGTGCCGGCGACACGGCCCCGGAACGCATCCGGAACCTGCTGGACGGCACGGTCGACCCGGTTCGTGTGCAGCGCCGCCTGGACCGCTTCACCGCGCGGGCGGCGAGGACCGGCGTTCGGTCTTCCAGGGCCGGCTGAGCTACGCGGCGGCCCAGGACGACGAGGTCGACCGGCGGCTCTTCGACGTCGTGGGCATCGACTACTACTCGCCGCAGGCCGCCGCGACCGACCGAGGGTTCGGCCCGGCAGCGACCTGGCGGCTTGAGTTCACAGGGTTCGCACAGCCGGGCCGGCCGTCACTCCTTGACCGCGCCCGCGTTGGCGCCCTGCACGAAGTACCGCTGGAAACAGAAGAACAGCACCGCGACCGGAAGGGTCGAGAGCAGGGCCGCCGCGAGTTTCAGCGGGTACTGGGTGCCGCCGCCCAGACCGCCGGAGACGAACCGGGCGAGCCCCGTGGTGAGCGTCTCGTACTGGGCGGACTGGGTGGCCACCAGGAAGTGCGTGAACTCGTTCCACGAACTCTGGAACGACAGGACGGTCAGGGTCAGCAGCGCGGGCCTGGCCATCGGCAGCACCACCGACCAGAAGATGCGCAGGATCCCGGCGCCGTCCACCCGGGCCGCCTCCTCCACCTCCCGCGGAACCGACTCGAAGAACTGCTTCATGATGAAGACACCCGCGGCGTCCACCAGCAGCGGCACGATCATCCCGGTGTACGTGTCGAACAGCCCGAAGGTGTTCAGCACCAGGAACTTCGGGATCAGCAGGGCCACCCCGGGCACCGCCATCACGGCGAGCACGAGGGCGAACAGCAGGGTGCGCCCGGGGAAGCGCAGCCGGGCCAGCGCGTACCCCGCCATCGAGTCGAACAGCACCCGCCCGGCGGTGACCAGGACCGCGACCACGGCGGAGTTGCCCAGCCAGCGCAGGAACGGCACCCCGTCACCGGCCTCGCTCAGCCCGAACAGCCGCTGGTAGGCGGCGGTCGTCGGGGTGAGGGGCACCAGCGACAGCGGATGCGCGGCGGCCTCCGGGTCGGTCTTGAAGCCGGTCACCAACTGCACCAGGAACGGCAGGACGTACAGCAGGCCGAGTCCGGCCACCAGGACGTGTCCCGCGATCCGCAGCGGCAGCGGATAGCGGCCGAGCACCGGACGCCGCCGCGTCCGGACCGCCCGTGCCGTCCGTGTCGTCCGTGTCGTCGATGTCATCGGTTCCTCCCCGCGGGGCGTGGGTCGCGCTCCCGCATCACCCAGCGCTGCACCGCGGTCAGCGTCAGGATCAGCCCGAGCATGATGAAGGCGATGGCCGCGCCCTGCCCGAAGTCGGAGCCGTCGAAGGCGGACGAGTACGACAGGAAGGCCGGGGTGAGCGTCGTGTTGCCGGGATTGCCCTGACCCATCACGTACACCTGGTCGAAGACCTGCCAGGTGGCGATCAGGCCGAGGGTGAGGACGAGGAACAGCACCGGCCGCAGCGCGGGCAGCGTGATGTGCCGCAGCATCTGGAAGCGGTTGACGCCCTCCAGGGCGGCCGACTCCTCCAGTTCGCGCGGGATGTCCTGGAGCGCCGCGAGGAAGATCAGCATGAAGGTGCCGGAGGTGGTCCACACGGCGAGCAGGATGATCGTGCACATCGCGACGGACGGCCCGGACAGCCACTGGAACCAGGACAGACCGAGGAAGGAGTGGTCGGCCAGCAGGCCGGGGGGACGTGCGGGGTCGACGACGCCCACGGCGTCGAGCAGCAGGGAGAGCACCCCGCGCGGGTCGGCGAACCAGTTCGGACCCTTGACCCCGACCCAGGAAAGCAACGTGTTCACGGCCCCGCTGCCCTGGAAGAGGAACAGGAAGACGGTGGACACCGCGATCGAACTGGTCACCGACGGGAAGAAGAACGCGGTCCGCAGCGCGCCGCGGGCCCGCAGCAGCCGCTGGTTGACGATGAGCGCCAGCACCAGGGCCAGGCCGGTCTGCAACGGCACGGTCAGCAGCACGTAGTAGGCGTTGTTGCGCAGCGAGGTCGCGAAGAGGGTGCGGTCCAGACCGTCCTCGGTCAGCAGCGTCCGGTAGTTGTCCAGGCCCACGAAGTCGGCCCGGCCGCTGAACGGATTCGACTGCCCGTCCCAGTGCAGCAGGCTCACCCACAGGGCCATCAGGATGGGCAGCAGCAGGAACAGACCGAGGACGAGCACCATGGGGCTGACGAACAGCCAGCCCCATGGGCCCTCGCCGCGGCGGCGCCCCGCGCGCGGGGCGTGGAGGGCGCGGGGCGCCGCGCTGGAACCGGTCCCGCCGGGCGCGTCAGGAGCGTCCGGGGAACCGGTCGACCGGGAGCGTGCCGCGGCGCGCGGCAGCCCGGAGCCGGAGGAACCGTCGCCGCGCGGGTGGTCCGCGGCGCGGGTGGTACGCAGGGACATGACGGCTCAGTCGCCCTTCGTCAGCGCCTGCTCGCCGTTGCGCTGCAGGGCGGCGAGGATCGTCTTCGGATCGGTGTCGCGCAGCGCCTGCAGATCGGTGTTGAACTGGCCGAGCACCTTGTCGAACCCGGCTATGGTCACCGGGCCCTGCGCGTACGCGGCGGAGTCCACCCACGCCTCGGCCGCCGGCGCCTGCCGCGCGTAGTCCGCCAGCGCGCTGGTGCGCGAGGGCATCACACCGAAGGCGTCCGCGAACTTCAGCTGCTGCTCGCCGGTACTGAGGTACTTCACCAGGTCGACGGCGGCCGTCCGGTGCGTGCTCTCCGCGGCCACGCCCCAGCAGTTGCTGAAGGCGAGCGAGCCCTTGCCGGCCGGTCCCGCGGGCAGTTCCACCACCTTGTAGCCGACGTCGGGGTAGTCGGCCTTCATGGCCCCGGCCAGCCAGTTGCCCTCGATGGTCATCGCGGCCTTGCCCTTGCCCAGGGCCTCGCCGCCCCAACTGGTGTCGACGTCCTGGGCGTACTTCATCGAACCCGACTTCAGCAGGGACCGCGCGAAGGCGAGCCCCTGCGCGTTGCCTGCGTCGTCGGCGGTCATCTTCGTCTGCCGCGGATCGGTGACCCAGCCGCCGGCCTCCTTCATGAAGACGCCGAGCCGCTGGTACTCGTTGGTGGTCACCAGCCCGGTCACCCCGTCGCCGGTGAGCTTGCCCGCGACCTGCTTCAGCTCGGCCCAGGTGGTCGGATAGTCCTGGTCGGTCAGCCCGGCCCGCTGCCACAGCTCGGTGTTGACGGCGAGCCCCAGCGTGGAGGTGTCCTTCGGCAGGCACACCAGCTTTCCGTCGTAGGTGAAGGAGGAGCGCAGCTGCGCCGAGAAGTCGTCCGCGTCCTCGATCCGGTCGCCGTACGCGTACAGCGAGCCCGCCTTGGCGTAGTTCGCGAACTGGTCGGAGTTGACGTAGAACACGTCCGGCGGCTTGTGCCCGGCGAAGGACTGGGCCAGTTGCTGGTTCATGTCCTTGGCGACCTCCACGGTCACCGTGTTGCCCGACTGCTTCTGGTACGCGGCGGCCGCGGCCTTGACGGCGTTGGTCTCCGCGTCGCCCGACGTGGCGATGAGCACCGTCAGGTGCTGCTTGGCGCCGGCGTCCTGCTTCGTCTCCTTGTCGTCGCCGAAACTCGACGAACAGCCGGTGACGGTCGTCAGCGCCGCGCAGGTGGCGAGGGCCGCGACGGCGGTGCGGGTGATCATTGCTTTCCTCCGTGTACTCGGTGTGGGTGCGGCTCCGCCCGGGTGCCGCGGGCACCCGGGGTGGGGAGGAGAAAGGGGGAAGATTCTGGGCGAGCGCCCCCGAGGGTGCGCCGGGAAGGTGGGTGACCGGTCGCCGCGCCGTCGCCCGGGGCCCGACTCCGAGCCGACATCGGGGACTCGGCACCGGCGGGAACGACGACAGAGCGCGGCCCGCTCGGCGGAGCGTCTAGCGGGCCACCGGTCCGTCCGGGGCCGGACCGGCGTGCTCGGCGTGCTCGGTGTCGGGAACGCTGTCGCGCAGGATCAGGGACGGCTTCAGCAGGACGCGTTCCGGGGGCGCGGCGGGGTCCGCCATCCGGGCCAGCAGCAGGCGCAGGCACTCCCGGCCGATGGCTTCCAGGGGCTGGTCGACCGAGGACAGGGCGGGCGAGACGAGCGCCGTGGTAGGGGAGTCGTCGAATCCGATCACGGCGACGTCCCGGCCCGGTGCGGCGCCGCGCTCACGCACCGCGTCGTAGCAGCCCATGGCCAGCGTGTCGCTGGCCGTGACCACGGCGGTCGCGCCCGCCTCCAGGAGCGGTTTGACCGCGTCGTGCGCGGCCCCGATGTCGTCCACGCTGTGCGCGCGCCGCCCGCGGGTGGCGAGTCCGTGCCGGCGCATGGCCCGCTGCCAGCCCTCGGCACGGTCGTCACCGACCCCCGAGCCGCGCGGCCACCCGAGGAAGGCGATCCTGCGGTGCCCGAGGCCGACCAGGTGCTCGACCGCGGCATCCGTGCCCGAGGCGCCGTCGACGTCGACCCAGTCGCCGATCGGACGTCCCGACCACATCCGGCCGAAGCCGACGAACGGCACGCCGCGCTGCGCGAGCCACGCCTGGCGCGGATCGCGGCGCGCGGTGCCGCTGAGGACGAAACCGTCGACCTCGTGGCGCCCGAGGAGTTCCTCGTACCCGTCCAGGGCGGGCTCGCCGGGCGGGCTCGCGAACAGCAGGATCCGGTATCCGGCGGTGTCGGCCGCCTGGGACAGGGCGTGCAGGAAGCGGTCCATGACCGGGGCCGTGGCACCGCGCGGGGCGGGCTGGATGCCGTAGCCGATCAGCTTGCTCGAACGGGTGCGCAGCGCCTGCGCGGCCCGGCTCGGGCGGTACCCCATCTCGTCGACGGCACGGCGGACCCGCTCCAGGGTCTCGGGGCGCAGCAGGTCCGGAGAGTTGAGCGCATTGGACACCGTCTGCGGGGAGACGCCGGCCCGGCGGGCGACCATGGCGAGGGTGACCGGGCCCTGGGCGGACGGGGAACGCGAGGTGCGGGACATGCGGAACTCCGACGAGAAAGGGCCGGATGAGAGCCCTGAGGACGAATTTGAGCGTTCCAAAGGCATTGTCATCGCGTTGACAAGGACATTAGTGTCTTTGGAACGATCTAACGCTGAGAGGTTCTTCTCATTTGGATACCACTGTCAAGCCCCAGGACGCAGACGACCCGGAAACGCGGGCCGCGGACCCGACCAGGAGACTGCAGCCGTTCCTGCACGACGCGGTCGTCGCACTCCGCGCGCCGAGCTTCGCCCTCTCCCGCCCGGACGGGCAGATCGAGCACGGTGTCGACGGCTTCTACCACGGCGACGTCAGGGCCCTGTCCAGGCTGACCGTCGCGGTCGACGGCATCCCGCTCGCGCCGGTCACGGGCGGCTTCGACGGCACCGACCGGGCGGGCTTCCGGGCCGTCCTGCGCGGGCTCGGCGAGACCACCGCGGACCCGGCCGTGGAACTGCACCGCCACCGCACCGTCACGGCCGGCCGCCTGACGGAGGAGTTCACCGTCGCCAACGCCGGCCGGCGCCGGGTGGCCTTCCGGCTGACCGTCACCGCGGCGACGGACCTGGCCCTCATGGAACGGGTCAAGACGGGCGAGCCCTGCCCCCTCGTTCCGGCCCGCGCGGCTGACGGAACCACGCTGACCTGGTCCGGTGACGCCGTCACCGTCCGCCTGACCGCCGACCCCGCCCCCGGCCTGCTCGACCCGGCGACCGGGCGCCTGGTCTACGACGTCGAGCTGGACCCCGGTACCGGCTGGACCATGACACTGCACGGCACGGCGGCACACGCCGACGGCGACCAGTTCCCGGCACCCCCGGCCGGCGCCGTACCGTGGCGCACTCCCGCCGTCCGCTCCGCGGACCGCCGCCTCGACCGCTGGGTGCGGCAGTCCCTCGCGGACCTCGACGGGCTGCGCCTGACCGACCCGCGGTCCAACGAGGGCGGCGCCGGCGGCGGTCGCGTGGACCAGTTCCTCGCCGCGGGCGCCCCCTGGTTCCTCACCCTCTTCGGCCGCGACTCCCTGTGGGCCGCCCGCATGCTGCTCCCGCTCGGCACCGAACTCGCCGCCGGCACCCTGCGCACCCTCGCCCGCCGGCAGGGAGCCGTCACCGACCCGGCCGCCGAGGAGCAGCCGGGCAAGATCCTGCACGAAGTACGGCGCGGCACCCAGGAGTTCACGGACACCTTCGCGCTGCCGCCGGTGTACTACGGCACGGTGGACGCCACCCCGCTGTGGCTCGTCCTGCTGCACGACGCCTGGCGCTGGGGCCTGCCCCCGGAGCAGGTCGAACAACTCCTGCCGCACGCCGAGTCCGCCCTCGCCTGGCTGCGCGACCACGGCGACGCGGACGGCGACGGCTTCCTGAAGTACGTCGACCTGACCGGCCGCGGCCTGGCCAACCAGGGCTGGAAGGACTCGGGCGACGCCGTCCGGTACCAGGACGGCCGCCTCGCCGAGCCGCCCATCGCGCTGTGCGAGGTACAGGCGTACGCGTACGAGGCCGCACGCGGCGGCGCGGCCCTGCTCCGGGCGTTCGGCCGGCCCGGCGCGGACGCCTGGGAGGAGTGGGCCGAACGCCTGGCCACGCGGTTCCGTGAGCGCTTCTGGACACAGGACGCGGCAGGACCGTACCCCGCGCTGGCACTGGACCGGGACGGCCGGCCCGTGGACGCGATCACCTCCCAATTCGGGCACCTCCTCGGCACGGGCCTGCTCGACCAGGAGGAGAGCGCACTGCTGGCCGCCCGGCTGACCAGCCCCGATCTGGACTCCGGGCACGGGCTGCGCACCCTCAGCTCCGCCGCCTCGGGCTTCAATCCGTACGGCTACCACATCGGATCCATCTGGCCGCACGACACGGCCATCGCCGTGCACGGCCTGGTCAGGGCCGGATTCGCGGACGCCGCGGCCTCCCTGGCGGCGAGCCTGCTGACCGCCTCGGCGGCCTTCGACGCCCGGCTGCCCGAACTGTTCGCGGGCCACGGCGACCAGGCCGGCCCGTGGCCCGCCCCCTACCCGGCTTCCTGCCGCCCCCAGGCATGGGCGGCGGCGTCCGCGGTGCACGTGCTGCGCGCGGGTCTCGGCCTGGAGGCGGACGTACCCGGCGGCACGATCACCGTGGCGCCCGGATTCGCCCGCGCCTACGGGCCGTTGACGGTCACCGGGCTGGAGGCCGGTGGGGAGCGGCTCGATGTCACGGTTGCCGCGGACGGCACGGTGAGCACACGGGCGCCCAAGGGCCTGCGGGTGATCACCGGCTGAGTGGGAGGGCCCCCGGCACCGCGGGCGCCCGGCGTGCCGGGGCGCCCTTCCGCGCGTGCGGACCGCCGCTCGCGGCGCGCGGGCGCCGCGCCGGGGCCGGGACGGAGCGCGGCACGGCCTCGTGGCACGGCCTCCCGTTACGGTCCCGGCTGATCGGCGTCGACGGGGTGCCGGGCGCCCGCCGCGGACTCCGCTCTCGGGGCCCGTCGGCCGAACGCGTCCGTGCCGTGGTGCGGTTCGCGGCGCTCGCGCGGCGGCGGATCGCCCCCGTGTGCGCTGTGGGCCGGGGTGACCGTGCTCACCTCCGGGGCCGGGGCCGAGGTTCCGGGCGTGGCCCTGACGACGGCGCTCGGCCTCGCGGTCGTAGCGCGGACCCGGACCGTCCCGCGCGCCCCGGATGCCGCGGTGCCCCCTGGCCGGTGCTGTGTCCTTCCCCACAATGCCCGGGTGAAGCGGCCCCGAGGTGGCGGCCGTCACTTCGCACCAGGGGCGTTTTGTTTACGTTCGTTGTGCTGTGACCGGTCCCCGATGAACTGCCGAGGTCCCCCCACCATGCCCCATGAGCCGTCACCCCCGTCCCCTCCGCGGCAGTCGGGAAAGCGCAGGCGCGCAGCGGCCGGCGTCACCGCCCTGGCGGCGTCGGTGGCGTCCTTCTTCTCGATCGGTGCCCTGGTCCCGGAACCCGCGGCCGCCGCGACGGCCGCGGCCCGGTCCGACTCCGCCACCGCCGGGTTCCTCGCCCAGGTGAGCCCGCAGGGCAAGGAACGGGTCACCGCCGCGGTGCTCGACCTGGACGCCGCGGCCCGCACCCCCACGGTGTACGGCGCCGGCGGCGCGTACGACACCGCGAGCATCGTCAAGGTCGACATCCTCGCCGCACTGCTGCTCAAGGCGCAGGACGCCGGGCGTGCCCTGACCGCGCAGGAGCGCGCCCTGGCCGAACCCATGATCGAGCGCAGCGACAACGACGCGGCCGACGCGCTGTGGCGGAGCATCGGCCTGGCCCCGGGCCTGGACGCGGCGAACAAACGCCTGGGGCTGACCTCCACCCAGGGCGGCCCCGGCTTCAAGTGGGGGCTCACCCGGACGACGGCGAGCGACCAGATACGGCTGCTGCGGGCGGTGTTCGCCCCGTCCTCCGGCGCGTCCGCGGGCACCGGAGGACTGAGCGCGGACTCCCGGAGCTACCTCCGCACGCTGATGTCCCACGTCGTGGACGAGCAGTCCTGGGGCGTCTCGGCGGCGTCGGCGGCCGGATCCGCCCGGGAGCTGAAGAACGGCTGGCTGGAACGGGAGACGACCGAACTGTGGGACGTCAACAGCATCGGCTGGATCACGGCGGGCGGGCACCATTACCTCGTCGCGGTCCTCTCCGACGGCAGCCCGACGATGGACGAAGGCGTCTCGCTGGTGGAACGCGCGGCCCGCACCGCGCTCGCTCCGGCGACCGCCGGCTGACCCGAGAGGACGGGCCCCGGCCGACGGCCGGGGCCCGCTGCGGTGCGCCGGTGGATCAGGCGGTGTGCAGGGTCAGGCCGTACCGGCTGAGGATCTCGTTGACGGGCTGGAACCAGGTCTCGCCGCCGGAGCTGCAGTTGCCCCAGCCGCCGGAGGTGACTCCCTGCGCCTGGTCGCCGCTGATGAACGAGCCGCCGGAGTCGCCCCCTTCGGCGCAGACGTTGGTCTTGGTCATCTGGTGCACCGCGCCCTGGCTGTAGTTGACGGTCTCGTTCTTCGCGAGCACCGTGCCGCAGTGCCAGTGCGTGGTCGATCCGGACCGGCAGATGGAGGCGCCGATCGGTGCCTCGGCCGAGCCGCGCACGAGCTGGTCGGAGACGGTGCCCCAGCCGAGCACGACCGGGACCGTCCACCAGCCGCTGCCCACGTTGACCCAGGCGTAGTCGTTGTCCGGGAACGACGAGCCCTGGAAGTTGCCGATGTAGCTGCCGTCCCAGCCGCTGACCCCGGCGCTGGGCTGGCCGCAGTGTCCGGCGGTGACGAACCCGCCGTACACGGAGAAGCCGATCGAGCAGCGGACGTTGCCGGTGTAGTACGGGTCGCCGCCCACGGTGCCCGCGGCCAGGGTCGCCGGCGCGCCGGGTATCGACTCGACGGTGACCGGGCCGGCCTTGCGGGCCCGGTCGACGAACGTACGGACATCGTTGTCAGTCTGCTGGCCCTCGGCGACGTTCACGACCACCGTGCTCGCCTGCGGGTCGACGTGCCAACTGGTGACGCCCGCCGGTGCGGTGAGCTTGTCGAGGCGCGCGAGGGTGGCGTCCAACTGCCGCGCGCTGTGCTCGACGGTGGTGACGGTCGCGCCGGTCGCCCGGATCGCCCGGCGGGTCCCGTCGGCGGTGCCGGGGGTGATGCCGACGGTGAGGGTGCCGCTTGAGGCGTCGAACCAGGAGCCGCCGAACGACGTCCCGGCGGCCCGGCGCGCCGCGGGCTCCGCGGTCGTCGCCCGCTGCTCGGCGGCGAGCCTCGCCTCCGCCTCGGCCTTGGTCAGGTGCAGGTCCTGCTGCATGGCGGTGAGCAGTGCGCCCGACGCGGGTGCCTCGGCGGACCGGGTCGCGGCGGGTGCGTCGCTGGCGGAAGCGGGCAGGGCGCCCGCCGTCACGCCGGCGCCGAGCATGAGCAGGACGGCGAGGCCGGCATGCGTGAATCTGGTGCGTCTCATGGGGGTTGCCCTTCGTCGTTCCAACGGGGTGGGGGTGGAACAGCAGAGACGGTGAGAGCGCTCTCAGCCGTGTGGCGGAGCCGAGCCTAGCCGCTGATCATGGGCAGGTCCATGCCAATGCGGCTCGTTCGTGACGGGGCGTCGGACGTCGGCGACGCCGGGGGAGGGCAGGGCGGGCGCGTCAGGCCGACCCCGCCCCGGGGGTGCGCGGCGCCCTCTTCCGGCGCCGGGCGGTCACGGATTGACGGCGTGTTCGGTGAACCGGCCGCAGGCACGGAAACCCAGCCGGTGGTAGACGGGCTCACCGTCGCCGGACGCCTGAAGGACCGCGACGCGCAGGCCCTCGGTCCGGGCCGTGTGCAGCGCGGCGAGGGTGACGGCCGTGCCGTAGCCGCGCCGCCGGTGACCCGCGAGGGTGGAGACGTTGTAGAGCCCGGCGACCCCCGCGTACGCGAAGACCTCGGCCGAGCAGACGGCACGGCCCGCCGCGTAGCCGACCAGGTAGCGGGCGGGGCAGTCCGCGGCGAGCGCCCGGGGCGCGGTCCGCGCGAAGAAACGGCGGACCGTCTCGGCGGGCGGACTCCAGTTCGCGGCGAGGACCGCCGCGTAGTCGTCAAGCTGCTCGGGCGTGGCCACCGGCCGGATGTCGAGCCCTTCGACGGTGGCCGGCGGCGGGGAGTCGTCCAGCCGCGCCCACATGGCCGTCTCCTCCTCGGCGGCCGGCAGACCGGCGGCGGACAGCCGGTCGGACAGGTCGGCCGGGGTCGAGTCGGGCCCCACCCACCAGGAGAAGCGGCGGCCGGTGGCGGCCAGCGTCCGCACGGTGCCGGCGATGCGCCGGGCGGCGTCGTCCGGCGTGAAGCGGGCCGCGGCGACGATGTTGAACGTGTCGTCGTCCAGGCCGCTGTCCGCGACCAGGAGATCAGCGCTCTCCGTGACCGTGGCGCCGCTCAGCCCGCGGTGCAGGTGGCAGGCGTGCTCGGCGAGGTTCCGCGCCATGCGGGAGGTCAGGTCGGCCGGGTCGATGAAGGCAACGTCCAACGGGGTCACGGCGGTCGACTCCATCACGATCGCGCGGGACGCGCATCCGATTTCCGGAGGGCGGACCATGCGTCCCCCCGGTGCCGGACTGTGCGTCTTCCGAGTGGCGGACCGCGTGTCCTCCGGGCCCGGAACGGGGGACTCGACTCCCGGTGCCGGACTGCGCCCGCCGGTCCGGCCGGCTGCCGTGGGTCCTCTTCGTGTCGGACCGCGCGCCACCGGTCTTCCTCGGTCCGGACTGCGTACCGCTGGGTTTCCTCACGCTCACGTCGTCGGACCGGGTGCCGCCGGTCCTCCCGCACGTGAGCGCGTCACCCGCCCGCCACCCGTGACGGACCGGCGGTCGGCGGCGGACCGTGGCGTGGACGCGGCGGACGGCCGCGGGGCGGCGGCCCGGTACACGAACGCGGGCGGCACGTTGGGCCACACCACCGGGCCGCGTTCGACCAGGGCGAAACGGTCGCGCAGATCGGCGACGAACCGACGGCCCGGCGGGGTCCAGGCGGCGTGCGGATAGGCGAAGGTGGTGAACCGGCCGCCGGGCACCAGGCTGCCGGCGACCGCGTCCAGCGTGCGATGCCGCTCCGCGGCGGGCATGACCGTCCACGGCAGGCCGGACACGATCGCGTCCACCGGACCGCCCGCCGCCCGCGCCAGGTCCGCGGCGGCGCCGGTGACCACCGTGAGCCGTGGGTCGCGCTGGGTGGCGGCCAGGCGCGCCGCGAGCCGCGGATTCAGCTCGATCGACACGAGCCGCGCGTCCGTGGGCAGCAGCCGCAGCAGGACATCGGTGAACACACCTGTCCCGGGACCGAGTTCGACGACCAGAGCGGCGTCCGCGAGACCGACGCCGTGGGTCATGGCGCGGGCCAGCCGCCGCGAACTGGCGGCCACCGCTCCGGTCATGAGGGGATGCCTGAGGAACTGCGTGGTGATCGACACGGCAGCCATGCTGGGCACCCGTGGCGTGGCCCGGCGTCGTTCTCCCGGTCCGTGCGGGTCCTCCTCGGGTAGTACCCCGGTGCAGCCCACGGGCTGACGTCCCGCCGTCCGGGACCGCCGTAGCGTGAGGCGGTGCTTCGTCTGATGGAGAGCCTGGCCGGGTGGCGTCGGCGCCATCCCCGGCAGATGGACGTCCTGCTCGTCGTGTTCGTCGCCGTACCGCCGGTGATCCGCGAGCAGCCCGGCTGGCGGCCCGTGTGGGCGCAGCTCACGGTGTACACGGCGCTCGTGCTGCCCCTGCTGTTCCGGCGCCGGTACCCGGTCGTGGCCGCGGCGCTCGTCACGGCCGCCTTCTGGGCGCAGTACCTGGGCGAGGTGTGGGGCCGGGAACCGGGGCGCGGAGCCCTCGCCATGGCCGCGGTCTTCTACACGCTCTCGGTGCGCGGGCTGTGCCGCGCCGCCATCGCGACGGCCCTCTGCGCGGGGACATGCGTGCTGGTGTGGATACCCGGCTGGGTCGCGGACCACCCGCGCGCCGGGGCCGGCGGCGACGCCTGGCTCACTCCGCTCTCCGTGGTCCTGTGGCTCACCGGGGCCTGGACCTTCGGCGCGTACGTGCGTGCCCGCCGCGCCTATCTCGCCGAGTTCGCCCGCCGCGCCGAACTCGCCGAGGCGCAGCGGCTGGCACTGGCCCGCGCCGCCGTGGCCGAGGAACGGACCCGCATCGCCCGCGAGATCCACGACGTGCTGGCGCACGGCATCACCGTCATGGTCCTCAACGCCGAGGGAGCCAGGCTGGCCCATCCCACCGACCCCTCGGCCCCGGACCGCGCGCTGCGCACCATCGGCGCCACCGGCCGGGCCGCGCTGCGCGAACTCCGCGGACTCCTGGACGTCCTGCGCGCCGACGACCCGACCGGCCGGACCGGGGACGCCGAGCGGGCCGGTGACCGCCGGGTCCGGGCGGGCGGGACCACCGGGCGCGGCCTGGCCCTCGACGACCTGCGCGTCCTGGTCGAGGGCCTGCGCGCCGACTGCCGCCTGGAGCTGACCGGCGAGCGCGACGGCGTGTCCGCGGCGGTGATCGAGCAGACGTACCGCATCGTGCAGGAGGCGCTCACCAACGTGGTCAAGCACGCCTCGCCCGACGCGGCCACCCGGGTCCGCGTCGACCTCGGCGACCCGGGACCGGAACGCCGGGTCCGCATCCGCGTCGACAACGCGGTGGGCACCGGGGCCGCGCCCCCGGCCCTTCCCGTCTCGGCGGGCCAGGGGCTCGTCGGCATGCGGGAGAGGGCGGCGCTGTACGGCGGGACCGTCGAGGCCGGCCGGCTGCCCGACGGCGGCTACCGGGTGGACGCCTGCCTGTGGCTGACGCCGTGTCGGCCCGCGGCGGTGAACCGGTGAGCGGAACGCCCGCACCGCACCGGGTGCTGCTCTGCGACGACCAGGAACTGATCCGGAGGGGACTGCGCATGGTGATCGACAGCCAGCCCGATCTGACGGTCGTGGGCGAGGCGGCCGACGGACGCACCGCCCTGGAGCGCAGCGCCGAACTCCGGCCGGACCTCGTGCTGATGGACGTACGGATGCCCGAACCGGACGGTCTGGCCGCGACCCGGCAGCTGTGTGCCCGGCCGTCACCGCCCAAGGTGCTGGTCGTCACCACCTTCGACCTCGACGAGTACGCCTACGAGGCGCTGCGGGCCGGAGCCAGTGGATTCCTGGTCAAGGACGCGCTCGGCGAGGAGATCCTGGTGACCGTCCGGGCGGTGCTGCGAGGGGACGTCATGATGGCGCCGTCGGCCGTGCGCCGCCTCGTGGAACGGTACGTCCTGCCCGCGCCGTCCGCCGTCCGGCGCGGCGGCCTCGCCCGGCTGACCGACCGCGAGCGGGACGTCCTCGCCCTCGTCGCCCGCGGCCTCAGCAACTCGGAGATCGCCGCCCGGCTGTGCCTCGGCGAGACGACCGTCAAGACCCATCTGGGCCGCATCCTGGGCAAGCTGGACCTGCGGGACCGCGTGCACGCGGTGATCTTCGCGTACGAGAGCGGTCTGGTCCGGGTGGCCGGCTGACCGGTCGCCGCGCGGGTGCCCGCCGGGGTGCAGCCGGATACGCCCGCGGCCGGATACGCCCGCGGCCGGATACGCCCGCGGCCGGATACGCCCGCGGCCGGACACGCCCGCGGCGGTCCTGCCACTCGCGCCGCAAAAGAGGCTGCGGCTGCGGCGGCCCGGTCTCGTAGTGTGGCCCCATGCCTCGTTGGGACCTCGACCGCTACCGGGCCGAAATCCTCACCCAGACCGCTCTGTTGCGGGACCTGCTGGCCGGCGCCGATCCCACGGTCCGCGTGCCGACCTGCCCGGAATGGAACCTCGGCCAGTTGGCGCGGCACGTGGGCGGTGCCCACCGCTGGGTGGAGACCATCGTCCGCACCCGGGCCACCGAACCGGTGTCCGACGCGCTCGTCAACGACGTCTTCGGCTACGGCGACGAGGACACGGCGGTGCTCGACGCCTGGCTGGCCGACGGCGCACGCCGGCTCGCGGACGCGTTCGCCGACGCCGGTCCCGACACTCGCGTGTGGACCGTCGTGCCCGACCAGCCCCTGGTGTTCTGGGCCAGGCGCATGCTGCACGAGACCGTCGTCCACCGCGCCGACGCCGCCCGGACCCTGGGCGTCGGCCACGAGGCCGCCGCGGCCGTGGCCCGGGACGGCCTCGACGAGTGGATGTCCTTCGGCGCGGTTCCCGAGGCGTACGACCCCGGGACCGACGAGCCCCTGCTCGGGGCCGGCCGCACCCTGCGCCTGTCCGCCACCGACGATCCCGCCGGGGACTGGTTCGTCGACCTCACCGGTGACGTTCCCCGCTGGCGGCACGCGGGCGACGCGGCAGCGGTCACCGTCCGGGGACCGGTCATGGACCTGCTGCTGCTCGTCTACGGTCGGCCCGTCGACGCGCGGACCGAGGTGCGGGGCGACCGGTCCCTGCTCGACCTGTGGCTGCGGCGGACGGGCTTCTGGCTGCACGAGTGACCCGGCGCGGTCGAACCGGCGCCGGACGCGCCGCGCCGCCGGACGTGTTCACCGCGCCGGTGGACGCGAGGTGCTGCCGATGCCCGATGCCCGATGCCCGATGCCCGATGCCCGACGTCCGATGCCCGGTGGCGTCGGCACGGTCGCTACGGCGGCGGTGTCGCCCGCAGCGCGCGCAGCACCGCCCAGACGACGGAGACGAGCGGGACCGCCACCACCGCGCCGATCACGCCCGCGACGATGCCGCCCGCGATGACGGAGACGGCGACGACCAGTGGGTGGAGCCGGACCGCCCAGCTCATCACCAGCGGGTGCAGCACATGGCCCTCCAACTGCCCGATGACGACGATGAGCACCAGGACCGCCGCCGCCGTGACGGGGCCGCGCCCGGCGAGGGCGACCACGGTGGCGACGCCGAGCGCGATGGGCGAACCGATGAGGGGCACGAACGCGGCGAAGAACTCAAGGAGGGCCAGCGGCAGCGCGAGCGGCACCCGTAGCAGGAGCAGCGCGGCACACACCAGCACCGCGTTGGTGGCGGCCACGATGATGATGCCGCGGGTGTAGCCGGCGAAGGTGTGCCAGGCCGCCCGGCCCGCGCGGTCCCACCCGTCCCGGGCGCGGGCGGGCAGCAACTGGTCCCGTGCCCAGTCCCACAGCCGCTCGCCGGAATGGATGAAGAAGACGGAGGAGAACAGCGCGAGGGCGATTCCGGTCCCCACCTCGATGACCCTGCCGAGACCGCTGACGGCGCGGCTGAGCAGACTCCCGCGGTGGGTGTTGAGGTAGTTCATCACCTGGCGTTGCAGGTCGGCGAGGCGGCCCCGGCCGAGCCGGAACGGCGGATGCTGGAGCCACTCCTCGATCCGGTGGATGCCGCCGCGGAACTCGCCCGCCAGCTTCGTCGACTCGCCGGCCACCGCGTTCCCCACGAGCGCGAACAGCCCGAGGACGACCAGCACGCTGCCGATGAGCGCGACGGCCACACTCAGCGGCCGCGGGAGCACGCGGCTCAGCAGGTCGGCGATGGGGCGCAGCACCGCGGTGAGGACGCAGGCGAGGAACAGGGCCACGGCGACGAGCTGGAAACGGCCCAGGACGGTGAACAGGCCGTAGACCGCGAAGCCGACGAGGATGAGCCGCCAGGCGTAGGCGGCGGCGACTCGCAGCCACGGCACCGTCCACTCGGCCGCTGCGGTCGTGACCTCCCGCGGTCCGGAGCGGGTGCGCGGGGGCAGCCGCACCGGGCGCGCCGGCCTGCTGCCCAGGACCGCACCCCGCGGGCCGCGCCCGCGGCCCGCGTCTCCCTTCCGTCCCTGATGACCAGTCATGTCTAGAGCACGGTAAGCGCAAGCGCGACCGCCGACGGGGTGCAACGCGCCCGGACGGACCGGGCGGCGCCGGCCCGGACGCCCGCCCGCGTCGTGGGCTTGCCCGTATGCGTCACGACTTCGTCTCGTCCGATCCTACGAACTTCCCGCGCCGGGGCTTCCCCTGCCACGTCTAATAGGAAACCTTCCTATCAATGCATGGCAGGCACCGAACCAGATTCCGAACCCCCCACCCCCACCCTCGGTTGGAGTCCCTGATGCATCTCGGCCATGACGCAGCATCATCGACCGGCGTGTCCCGCCGGACGTTCGTCGCCCTGACCGGAGCCGTGGCGATCGGCGCCCTCGTCGCCGTGCCCCGCGCCACCGCGGCGCCGGCGGCGGCGCCGGGCCTCGACGACCCGGCGAAGAAGGAGATAGGCATGAAGCTCGTGTCGAGCGCGGAGAACTCCTCGCTCGACTGGAAGGCCCAGTACAAGTACATCGAGGACATCGGCGACGGCCGGGGCTACACCGCGGGCATCATCGGGTTCTGCTCGGGCACCGGTGACATGCTCGACCTCGTGGAGCTCTACGCCGCCCGCAAGCCCGGCAACGTCCTTGCCAAGTACCTGCCCGCCCTGCGCCAGGTCGACGGCACCGACTCGCACGACGGGCTCGACCCGAACTTCCCGCGGGACTGGCGCACCGCCGCCCAGGACACCGTCTTCCAGCAGGCCCAGAACGACGAGCGGGACCGTGTCTACTTCAACCCCGCGGTCAGCCAGGGCAAGACCGACGGACTGCGCGTGCTCGGCCAGTTCGCGTACTACGACGCCATCGTCATGCACGGCGACGGGGGCGACGCCACCAGCTTCGGCAACATCCGCAAGCGGGCGCTGCGCTCCGCGAAGCCCCCGGCGCAGGGCGGCGACGAGACGGTCTACCTCGATGCCTTCCTCGACGCCCGGGTGTGGGCCATGAAGCAGGAGGAGGCGCACAGCGACACCAGCCGGGTCGACACCGCGCAGCGCGTCTTCCTGCGCGCGGGCAACCTGGACCTGAACCCGCCGCTGGACTGGAAGGTCTACGGCGACAGCTACCACATCGGCTGACCTTCGAGGGAACTGAGTGCTCTCGAAACGAGCAATCAGTTCCCTCTCGGTGCGCCCTCGTCCCGCCTGCCCTCCAACTGCTGCACGATCTGCCACATGGGCGTGCTGCTGCGGGTGATCACGACGAGGGTCTCCCCGGTGTCGCCCCAGGTGCGGTGGACGAGGTCGAGGGCCCGGTCGATGCCCGCGGCGGCGTCGCCACGGGCACCGGAACGCAGCCAGGCGCGCAGCCCGTAGTTGTGCGCGGCCACCACGCTCGCGGCGACCGTGTACGCGCGGACGTCACCGTCCGGCTGGGTCGCGAACCGCCCCCTGAGGTAGTCGGCGAGGGCCCGTTCGTAGCGCCGGACGACGGACGTCTCGTGGGTCTTGAGCGCCGGCACCTTGCGGGTGAGCGCGTACCGCCGCACCGAGAACTCGGCGTTCTCCGCGTACATGCGCATGACCAGCCGGGCCGCCCCGCAGGCGCGCGCGACCGGATCGGGGTCCCGGGCCCCGTCCGCCAGGTACGCGACCATGTCGGCCAGCGCCCCCTCGTGGTCGGGGAAGACGACTTCCTCCTTGGTGGGGAAGTACCGGAAGAAGGACCGGCGGCCCACCCCGGCCCGGCGCACGATGTCGTCGATGGTCGTGCTGTCGTAGCCGCGCTCCGTGAACAGGTCGAAGGCGGCGGAGACGAGGAGGTCCCTGATGGGGGTCTTCTCCCGGTCGTCGGCGGTCCCGGCGCCGTCCGTCCCGGCGCCGTCCGTCCCGGCGCGCGCCGTGCCGTCGTGAGCGGTGTCGTCGTGAGCGGTGTCGGCGCGCGGGGTGTCGTCGCGCGTCGTGTCCTCGTGCTGCTGGTCCGCCATGGCCCGAACGTACCTCTTCCCTTCCGGCATGGCACTCAATATGCATAATGAGGGTACTGAGTGCCACTCCATGGGAGAGCTGATGTCGGACTTCGACCTGTACCGCCCGTCCGAGGAGCATGGGATGCTCCGTGATTCCGTGCGTTCGCTGGTGGAGGCGAAGATCGCGCCGTTCGCGGCGGTGGTGGACGAGGAGGCGCGTTTTCCGCAGGAGGCGTTGGAGGCGCTGGTGGCGAACGATCTGCATGCGGTGCATGTGCCGGAGGAGTACGGGGGTGCGGGTGCGGACGCGTTGGCGACGGTGATCGTGATCGAGGAGGTGGCGCGGGGGTGTGT